>JAFXZK010000049.1 GCA_017541265.1 Bacteroidaceae bacterium
ATTCTTCATTCCCTCTTCTATGATGTCCGTCATTACGTCCTTGATGTCCAAGCCTGCTGCCCGTACTTGCTGCGGGATGAAGCTCGTCTTGGTCATTCCGGGCGTGGTGTTGATTTCAAGGAGGTTTATCTTGTCGCCTTCCGTGATGATGTAGTCTATGCGGATAATGCCGTGGCAGCCAAGCAGGTCGTAAATCATTGAGGTCAGCTTGCTGACACGCTCGGCAAGCCTGTCGCTAATGCGGGCAGGCGTAATCTCGTCGCTCTCGTTGTTGTACTTGGCGGCATAGTCAAAGAACTCGTTCTTCGAGACAACTTCCGTGATGGGGAACACGACGCTCTTCTGCTTTGTCTTGTAGCAGCCGCAGGTCAACTCTGTGCCGCCCATGAAGGCTTCCACCATCACGTCCTCGCCTTCCTTGAGCGCAAGGTCGATAGCTGGACGAAGCTGCTCGATGGTCTTTACCTTTGTTGTGCCGAAAGACGAACCGCCTCTGCAAGGCTTCACGAAGCAGGGAAGTCCGATGCGCGATACAATCTCTTCGTCCGTCACCTCCTTCTCGTGACCTATCTTGACAAGCAGGCTGTCGGCCACAGACACGCCGAAAGCCCTCATGTAGTTGTTGAGTACGAACTTGTCGTAGGTCATTGCCTCGACGAGCACGCCGCAGGTGGAGTAAGGCATCCCGATGAGGTCGAAGTAGCCTTGCAGCACGCCGTTCTCGCCCGGCGTACCATGAATGGTGATGTAGGCGAAGTCTGGGCGAACCTTCTTGCCTTCAACCTCGAAGCTGAAATCGTCCTTGTTGACCTTTGAACGTGTGCCGTCGGGAAGCAAAGCCTCCCACTTGCCGGCATGAATCTCCACCTTATATATTATATAATGTATAGGGTCGATGAACGAGGCGATACCCTCCGCGCTTCGCATACTCACGTCGTGCTCCGCGCTGTCGCCCCCACAAACTATTGCTACTGTCTTCTTCATTATTTCATTTACTATTTAACCATTTACTATTTGTTTCTCCCTTCCCTTTAGGGGAGGGCTGTGGAGAGGCTTCTTTTCCTCCACTTGTTCAACAGCGCTTCGAAGTCCTCGGGCAGCTCTGACGAGAAGAACATTTCCTCGCCTGTTGTTGGATGCTTAAAGCCAAGCGTCTTTGCGTGAAGGGCTTGACGAGGGCAGAGGGCGAGGCAGTTGTGGATGAATGCCTTGTAGGATGCTGTCTGCTCACCTCGCAGAATTTGACAACCGCCGTAGCGTTCGTCGGCAAAGAGCGGATGCCCTATGTGCCGCATGTGTGCCCTTATCTGATGAGTTCTTCCTGTTTCAAGGTGACACTCCACTAGCGTGACAGGCCCGAAGCGTTCCAACACTCGATAGTGCGTGACGGCAGGTTTCCCTATCTCGCCGTCCATCGGATAAACATCCATCTGCAAGCGGTCTTTGGCGTGGCGGCCTATGTTGCCAGTTATGGTGCCCTCGTCGTCCGCAAAAGGTCCCCACACAAGCGCATTGTACTCGCGCTTGGTCGTATGGTAGAAGAACTGCTTGCACAGGTTCGTCTTTGCGTCCGCAGTCTTCGCAATGACCAGCAGACCGCTTGTGTCCTTGTCGATACGATGCACGAGACCTACCGTCGGGTCGTTTGGGTCGAAGCCTTTGTCGTCGCGCAAGTGCCAGGCAAGAGCATTGACGAGCGTGCCGCTATAGTTGCCGCAACCAGGATGCACCACGAGGCCTGCGGGCTTGTTAATGACGAGCAGCACATCGTCTTCATAGACGACATTGAGCGGCAAGTCCTCTGGAATGATTTCCCAGTCGCGTTTAGGATGGTCGAGGACAAGCGTAATAATGTCGCCAGCCTTGACCTTGTAGTTGCTCTTGACGGGTTTGTCGTTCGCTCGGATGCTTCCTGCCTCGGCTGCCTTTTGGATGCGGTTGCGGCTTGTGCCGGGCATATGGTCCATGAGAAACTTATCGACACGGACGGAACTTTGTCCCTTATCGACCTCTATGCGCCAATGCTCGTGCTCTTCGGATTGCTCCTCCAGAAGCTCGTCATCAAGTTCGTCGTCAAGCTGTATGTCTTCCAACTCTTTAATGTTTTAACTATTCAACTTTTCAGAGTTCCTCTTCGTAGCTGTCCTCTTCTTCCGACGTGCTTTGTCCGTCGCCCACCGTCCATTCGTCTTCCTCCTCGCTTTCTGCTTCCATGTTGCTGTTACCGACGACAAGAACTACCGGAGCATCGCAGGGCACACGCTCACCGCTATACACCTCATGGCCATTTACCTTGAGGGCAATCACCCAATCGGGGTCGCCTGGCACGAACTCCATCGGACCTATCTTGAAGCCGAGGGCTTTCAGTCGGGCTTCCGCTTCCCTGCGCGAACAGTTGCCCGCAATGTCGGGAATGGTATTGGTTGGTGTCTGTTTCTGATTGACGGTCAAATAGATTTCGCGCCCCGACTTGACGCGACTGCCAGAGACGGGCTTCTGCTCCAGCACAATGCCGGCCGGTTGTTCGCGAACATAGGCCGAATCCACTACAACTGTCACCAGTTCGAGCTTATCCAAAGCATACTCGGCGTCGCTGATAGTCATTCCCTTCACGTCCGGAACGTCCACACCTTCCCCGTGCATCGTGTATTGCAGCATCCACACCCAGAGACCTATACAAAGGGCAATGCCGAAGAGCACCATCGCTATCAGGTTCCAATAGACGACGGGGCCGAAAAGCTTCTTGCGAAATGTTTCAAATGCCATAATCGTTTGTTAGTTTATTCTTTTCCTCTGCAAAGATAGCAATAAAAAAGAAAAAGAAGCAAAGCCGAGCCTTACTTCTTTTCCTATTCTGCTGAAATTTGTTTTACTTACCGTGCCTTTCGTCTGAAACGGTGAGCTTCTTGCGGCCTTTGGCGCGACGGGAAGCCAATACACGGCGACCATTGGCGGTCTGCATTCTTTGACGGAAACCGTGCTTGTTGTTGCGGCGACGGTTGTGGGGTTGAAATGTCCTTTTCATATCTTCTTATTGCTTAATTATTATGTGCGCATTACGATTCGGGGTGCAAAATTACGCCTTTTTTTTCATTTACGCAAGGATTGGGCAACATTTTTCTTCTTTAATCTTTAATCTTTAATCTTTTTTTCATACCTTTGCGCCATAAATCAATACAATATCACCTACAAAGCTTCAATAAACAATAACCTATAACCAATAAACTTTATCTATGATTAACTCACAGGACATCAAGAAGGGCACCTGCATCCGCATGGACGGCAAGCTCTATTTCTGCATCGACTTCCTGCACCGCAAGCCAGGCAAGGGCAACACCATCATGAACGTGACGCTGAAGGACGTTGTGAACGGCGGCGTTATCGAGAAGCGTTTCAACATTGGCGAACGCCTCGAGGACGTGCGCGTGGAGCGTCGTCCCTACCAGTATCTCTACAAGGACGGCGACGACCTGGTATTCATGAACAACGAGACTTACGAACAGATTACCATTGCTCCCGACCTGGTGAACGGCGTGAAGTTCCTCAAGGAGAGCGAGAATGTGGAGGTTGTCGTTGACGCCAGCACCGAGACTGTGCTCTATGCTGACGTTCCCGTCAAGGTACATCTGCAGATTGTCTGGACAGAGCCTGGTCTGAAGGGCGACACCGCCACCAACACACTGAAGCCCGCCCGCGTTGAGACCGGCGCAGAGATTCGCGTGCCTCTCTTCATCGAGGAAGGCGAGACGGTGGAGGTTGACAGCCGCGACGGCAGCTACCTCGGTCGTGTGAAATAAATGGCCTCACCCCATCCCTCTCCCTTGGGAGAGGGGGATTAATAGCAAAAGGGCTTCTGAGTTGTTCAGAAGCCCTTCTCTTATTCTCTTATTTTCTTATTCTCTAAATTTCTTATTTTCCCATTATCTTCTTGCCGTCCTTGATGAAGATGCCCTTTGGTAATTTGCCGTTTGCCATTTTGCGACCTTGGAGGTCATAGACGGCATTACCATTTTGAAGTTTGAAGCTTGAGTCTTGAATTGTATTGATGCCGGTCTCGTCGTCTGTTATCAGGACATTGCCCGTCACACCGACGCAGTAGTAGGCCTCGGCCTCGGTGCTCACGAGGAGCGTCTCGCCAACCGTCTCGACCGTGCATTCCCCGATAGGAGCTGTCTCGGCAGCCTGCACGCGGAAGCTAAGGAGCGGCTCGTTGCCATTGCGGATAACCTTGCCGTCGATGGAGCTGACAAGAAGCTTGAGATTGCCGTTGTCGAGGACGTTGGCCAGGATTTCGTGTTCTGCCAGGCGGTTGCGATAGAGGGTGGCAAAAGGATTGCCCTCCTTGTCGCACACGACAGAGAGGCCTTCCGGCAACTGGATTTCTGCCTCAAGGCAGGTCAGGTCGGTCGCCGTGTTCCTCAAGCACAGCTCGATGCTCGTCGTCTCGCCAGGCATGAGGGCCGTGTCGGTGAAGTAGAAGGTGTTATTGTCCTCTGCCCATGCCGTGCCACATGCAAGTGCCGCAAGCAGCAGAAGGTGTTTAAGTTTGGAATTCATAATTCATCGTTCATGGTTAAACCTGTCAACCCGTCAGCTTGTCAGGTTACATTTTGCCTTGCAAAGATACAACATTTTTCAATAGCAGCAAAGAGAAGTGCAATTTTCTTTTGCCTCACAGACTTTTTGCCGGTTATTTGCCGGTATATTCGGGACAACGAGCTTGTGTTGGTCTTCCGCGTATTAGATAAAAAAAGGAGGGAAACGGCGTTTGTCGTTCTCCTCCTCTTTTGATTGTAAATCTCGATTACTTGTTGGCAACCTTTGCCACTACGGCCTTGAAAGCCTCGGGGTAGTTGACAGCGAGGTCAGCGAGCACCTTGCGGTTGATCTCGATACCGGCCTTGTGCAGCAGACCCATCAGCTGGCTATAGCTGAGACCTTCCATGCGTGCGGCGGCATTGATACGCTGAATCCAAAGGGCGCGGAAGTTGCGCTTCTTGGTGCGGCGGTCGCGGAAAGCGTATGTGAGACCCTTCTCCCAAGTGTTCTTGGCAACGGTCCACACGTTCTTGCGGGCACCGAAATAACCTCTGGTCAAACCCAGAATTTTCTTTCTCTTAGCTCTTGAAGCTACATGATTTACTGATCTTGGCATAATTTTGTTTCGTTTTGAATGTTAGCGACAAGGAATTTGACAATTTTACAATTTCACAATTTGACGATTGTTAATCCTTATTCTTTGGGGCTAAGCATTCGGTTAATAACTAAAGTTAAAACTGTTTCCTGAGGTTTCAGAGGTTTAGCGGAGGCAGAGGAGGTCGCGGACCTGCTTCATGTTCTCTCTCACAACAATAGCGCTGTGGTCGAGGTTGCGCTTCTGCTTCTTTGTCTTTTTTGTCAGGATGTGGCTGTGGTAGGCGTGGTGGCGCTTTACCTTGCCGGTTCCGGTGAACGTGAATCTCTTCTTCGCGCCGGAGTTAGTCTTTACTTTTGGCATTTTTTTGAATTTAGTTAATTATTAATTATTTAACGATGTGGCAACGCATATACCAGGGCGTTACGCACTATCCTTTCTTTAATTCATAATTTTTAATTCATAATTCATAATTATCCTCCTCACTGGTTATCTGCCTTTCTTAATCCACAGTTCAGCCGCTGCCAAATTATGAATTGAGAATTATGAATTATGAATTGACAATCAGTCGTCAAAGTCCTCTCCTTCTACCTTCGGCCCCGTGTATTCCTTGCGGGCTTTCTGCTGCGGAGCTTTCTTCTCGCGGACAGGCTCTTCTACGGCCGCTTCGGAAGTTTCCTGAGGCTTCTTGCCGCCGCTCGGTTGCTTCTTCGGGGCAAGGAACATTATCATTCGCTTGCCTTCGAGCTGCGGCATCTGCTCCACCTTGCCGTATTCCTCAAGGTCTTGGGCGAACCTGAGCAACAGCACTTCGCCTTGTTCCTTGAAGAGGATGCTGCGGCCTTTGAAGAAGACGTAAGCCTTCACCTTGTCGCCGTCGCTGAGGAAGCCCTGCGCGTGCTTGAGCTTGAAGTTGTAGTCGTGGTCGTCGGTCTGTGGTCCGAAGCGAATCTCCTTGACGTCCACCTTGACTTGCTTTGCCTTGATTTCCTTCTGGTGCTTCTTCTGCTGATAGATGAACTTGCTGTAGTCGATGAGTCGGCACACAGGAGGCTCTGCATTGGGCGAAATCTCCACGAGGTCAACGCCCTTCTGTTCTGCCAGTTGCAGGGCTTGGAAGACGGGAAGTACTGTGCTTGCGATATCGTCGCCGACGATACGGACTTCGCGAACGCCACGAATCTGCTCGTTGACGCGATACTGTTGTTTCAGGTTAGGTTTCTTCATTGCGGCTGCAAAGTTAGCACTTTTCTGTCATTTTCCTAACTTCTTCGAGGATTTTCTTTGCAAAATCTTCAAATTTCATGCTTCCTTGCTCTCCTCCGCCACGTTGACGGAAGCTTACGGTACCCTCTTCCTGCTCTTTTTCGCCTACGATGAGCATGTAGGGGATGTGCTTGAGCTCGGTGTCGCGAATCTTGCGGCCAATCTTTTCGCTGCGGTCGTCAATCGTGGTGCGGACGCCCATTGTGTCGAAGTAAGCCTTGAGTTTCTCTGCATAGTCCTGATACTTCTCGCTGACGGGCAGGATGGCAACCTGGTCGGGCGTGAGCCACAAGGGGAAGTGTCCTGCTGTGTGCTCGATAAGAACAGCCACGAAGCGTTCCATTGAGCCGAAGGGTGCGCGGTGAATCATCACGGGACGGTGCTTCTGACCGTCCTCGCCGACGTATTCCAGCTGGAAGCGCTGAGGCAGCTGATAGTCAACCTGAATGGTGCCGAGCTGCCAACGACGGCCAATGGCGTCCTTTACCATGAAGTCGAGCTTGGGGCCGTAGAAAGCTGCCTCGCCAAGTTCCTGACGAGCCTTCATGCCCTTCTCGGCACAAGCGTCGATGATGGCCTGTTCTGCAGTTGCCCAGTCCTCGTCGGAACCGATGTACTTCTGCTTGTCGTTGGGGTCTCGCAGGGAAATCTGCACCTCGACGTTCTCGTCGCTGAAGTTGAAGGTTGCGAAGACGCGCTGGATGATGTCCATCACGTTGATGAACTCGCGCTTCACCTGGTCGGGACGGCAGAAGATGTGGGCGTCGTCTTGCGTGAAGCAACGGACGCGCGTCAAGCCGTGCAACTCACCGCTCTGCTCGTAGCGATAGACCGTACCGAACTCTGCGCAGCGGAAAGGCAGCTCCTTATAGGAACGCGGACGGTTGGCGAAAATCTCACAGTGGTGAGGGCAGTTCATGGGCTTCAGCAAGTATTCCTCGCCCTCTTCAGGAGTCTGAATGGGCTGGAAGCTGTCCTTGCCATAGTGGTCCCAATGGCCGGAAGTCATGTAGAGGTTCTTGCCGCCGATGTTGGGGGTAATCACTTCCTGATAGCCGTACTCCTTCTGTATCTTGCGAAGCATTTCCTGCAGGCGGAGGCGAAGGTCGGTGCCCTTTGGCAACCAGATGGGAAGTCCCTTGCCCACGCGCTCGCTGAACATGAACAGCTCCATCTCCTTGCCTATCTTGCGGTGGTCGCGCTTCTTGGCTTCCTCGAGCATAACGAGGTACTCGTCGAGCATCTTCTTCTTGGGATAGGAGATGCCGTAGAGGCGCTGCATCTGGTCTTTCGTGGCGTCGCCGCGCCAGAATGCGCCTGCAATGCTCATCAGCTTGACGGCCTTGATAATGCCTGTGCTGACGATGTGGGGGCCTTTGCAGAGGTCGGTGAAGTTACCCTGAGTGTAGGTTGTGATGCTGCCGTCCTCGAGGTCTTGGTCGATGTGTTCGCACTTGTAGGTCTGGCCTGCAGCACCGAACAGGGCGAGGCTGTCTGCCTTGCTTATCTCCTTGCGTACCACGGGTTCGTCCTTGCGTGCAAGCTCGAGCATCTTGTCCTCAATCTCCTTGAAGTCGCCTTCGCCGATTTGCTTTCCATCGGGAAGGAGAACGTCGTAGAAGAAGCCGTTCTCGATGGCGGGACCGAAGCCGAACTGGATGCCGGGATAGAGTTCCTGAAGAGCCTCTGCAAGGAGGTGGGCACTGGTGTGCCAGAAGGCGTGCTTGCCCTCTTCATCCTCGAACTTGTAGAGCTTGATGCTTGCATCCGCATTGATGGGGCGGTTGAGTTCTGTTGTCTCGCCGTTCACGCCGCAGGCAACCACGTCCTGCGCCAAGCGGGGTGAAATACTCTGTGCAATCTCGTAACCGGTAACGCCGCTCTCGTACTCACGAACGGAACCATCGGGGAAGGTAATCTTTATCATCATGTCATTTACAATTTACAATTTACTATTTAAGTCCTTCCCCTTCAGGGGAGGATTTAGGAGAGGCTTTAAGTCCTTCCCCTTCAGGGGAGGATTTAGGAGAGGCTTCTTTTCGGGCTGCAAAGGTACGACAATTAATCCAAAATTCAAAATTCTAAGATGCCTTTTTGCACTAAGGAGCGCTTTTTATGCGCGGAACAAAATTCAAAAATATGAGGAAAAGATGTAATAGGGCAGGATGGACCGTGCCTCGTTGGTCATTTAGGCGTGCCTAATTGCGTACTTAGGCTTGCCTTGTTTGCCTCCACCAAATGTGTCAATTGCCCCTTGTTACCCCCACTTTCTGCCACCAGATTGGCCATTTTGCCGCAAATTACCCCTCATTTGTGGTCGAGACACTGAATTTCTGCGACGCTGATATGTGCGCCAAGTGAGGGGAAAAGCATCGGAAAGAGGGGGTAAGTCACGTCTTTTGAGGCCTTTTAGAGCAGGATTTTGATGCATTTTGTCCCTTTTCCGAGTGTCGGCATCTTGGGAGCAGAAGCCTTGCTGATGCTGTATCTCATTGATTTTTTGCTTTTTAGATGGAAAATAATCCATGCTTTGATGTCAGTCCGAACAGTTGAACAGTTGAACAGTTTGTTTTTAAGGGGTGTACTTTTCTTTTATTATATATATAACTATTTATATATCAATAATATATGTAGATATTAATAGAAGTACACACCTCGTTTTTTTAACTGTTCAACTGTTCATCTGTTCGGTCGTCACCTTTTCACCTTTTCACTTTTTTCGCCGCTTTCCTCCTGCACGTCCTTTCCTTTATAAGGCCTTTCTTCCCTTCCAGGTAGTCGTACGTGAAGGTGAGCACCTGCGGGATTACCTCCATCAGGTAGCGGTAGAAGTTGCTCAGCTCGCGGTCTTTCAAGAGAGGGGCTTGTTTATTTTTTCGCCGTTAACTCTTTCGAGTACTTCTTGATGAGGTTGTAGGCGGAATAAAGTCCCTGCTCTCCTGCCTGCGAGAGGTCGCCGAGGCCTTGCTCCGTCTGTCCGCCGAGGATGTAGGCGACGCCTCTGCCGTAATAGGCGCTGGGGAAGTGCGCGTCGAGTTCGATGGCTCGGCTGAAGGACTTTTGTGCCGCAAGGTAATCGGCGAGCTGCACCTGCACGCAACCTATGTTATAATACAGGAAAGGAGCGTCGGGCATGAGGTCGGCGGCCTTGTTGTAATCCTGCACGACCATAAGGTAGCCAAGGCGCAGGTCGGAAGCAGAGGCTGTCGTCCGCGAGACTTCAAGCTGGGCGAAGCGGCATTGGGCGCGAAGGATGTATGGGAATGAAGCGTGAAGGGTGAAGCGAGTCCTGCCTGCGCCTGAACTTTGCGAATATGAATCAGAGTTGCCGCTTAGGATAAGCTCGTCCATGTCGGCGACAGCGTTCTCGAAGTCGCGGATATGATAGTAGTCGAGTGCCCTTTGAAAGAGTTGCTCTCCACTCAAAATGGAGTCAGACGGATTGGCAATCGCGGCTTGGTGTGCTTCTGTCTGCTTCGCTGTCAGCGGCGCTTCGCTGTCCGTGAGGTAGAGCTGCGAGGGTAGCGACTTGCTGGCATTCAGAGCCTCAAGCTCTTGGCAATAGCAGGTGTATGTGTTTGTTTCGGAGAGCTTTCTGTAGTAGGTGAGCAAATAGATAGGCTCCGGCCGCAGTTCCGTCTGGCGGTTCTGCACTTTGCCCCGGTACTCGCTGACGTACTCGTTCTCCTCCTCGTGCTCGTCTTCCTCGACAAGTGCCGCATAGTCCTCGATGTTGTGCTGGCTCTTCTTTCGTGTGCGCACAGGTTGCTTCTTGCCTGCTGCCGCGTCCAGTCGTGCCTGCAGCACCTTGAACTCGTCGCGTTCGGCGCCAGCCGTGTCGCCAATCTTCCGCTTGATGGCAGCCCGCTGGCGGTAACCGTCCCAGAACTCGGGATAGTCCTTTATGACGGCGCTTATGTCGCGGATTGCGCCGTTGTAGTCTCCTATGTTATCCAGCAAGAGAGCGCGGTTGTAAAGGGCAATCGTGTTGTCCGGCTCAAGCTCCAGCACGAAGTTGAAGTCCTCGATGGCAAGGTTGTCCTCGCCCACGCTGGCACGCAGCAGGCCTCTGTTGTAATGGGCAATGTAGTTGCGCGGCTCGAGGTCGAGGCAGGCGTCGTAGTCCGACATTGCTCCCCTGAGGTTGTCCTGGTTGTAGCGAGCCAGGGCACGGTTGACATACAGCCCAGCCGTCCGGGGCAGCTGCACGATGGCTTTGTCGAGCGAAGTCTCTGCCTCCTTGTATTCCTTGCGATTTCCTTGGAACATTGCCTTGAGGCCCCACGCCCTGCCGTCGTACTCGTCGAGTTCGATGGCTCTGTCCGTCCATTTCTCTGCCTGTACGGTGTCTGTGCGGAGAAGCGACACCTGTGCCTTCATGGTGTATTGTTCCGGCTCCTTGCCCCAATGGCGAAGCATCACGTCGAGCGACGAGTCCGCCCGTTCGTACTGCTTCAGCTCGATTTGGCAGAGCACGATATTGTGCCAGGCGTTATGGTCGAGCGGATTGATGGAGATGGCTTTCTGGTAGTCCTCTTCCGCGAGAGCGTAGCGGCCCTGGTTGATGCGGCAGAGGGCGCGCAGAACATAGTGGTTGAGGGCGTAGGGGTTGCGCTCTATGGCGTTGTTGCAGTCAATCTCCGCCCCCTGGTAGTCCTCCAGATAGAACTTTCCCAAAGCCCTGTAGAAGTAGGGTTCACCGAGCCACGGCTTGGCATTGATGACCATGTTGAAGCGCTGGATGGCAAGCACATAGTCCTCGTAATAGAGGGCGTTGCGTCCCATCAGGAGAACGCGGTCGGTGTTAATTTGGGCTTTCAACGGTGAAACGGTGAAAAGGTGAAACGGTGAAAAAGCAACGCCAAAAAGCATAGCCACAATCAAGAATATCCGTTTAGTCCTCATTTCACCTTTTTACCTTTTCAATTTTTCACCTTTTCACCGTTCGGGCGGATTTGCAATCCGACCGTATCGAATATGAGCATTTGTAATGCGGTAACATTATTGCGGGATTATAAATCCCTATATTCTGTCCTGCCGGATTGCAAATCCGCCAGAACGTTCTCCCGCCAGAACGTCCTCACCTTTTTATCTTTTCACCTTTTCACTTTTTCACCCTTTTACCTTTTCACCTTTACTTTATAGTTGCAGGAGAACTTCCCTTTCCTGATGTCCTGGAGTTTGGGATTGGTAAGTTGGCGGCGCAGGCCTTTCAGGTGGTCGGTGAAGACGACGCCGTCGAGGTGGTCGAACTCGTGTTGCATCACGCGCGCCAAGTAACCCGTCACCCACTCGTCGTGTTCCTGGAACTGCTCGTCCTGATAGGTGACACGAATGCGTGTAGGGCGTTTCACCTTCTCGTGGATGCCTGGCAGGCTGAGGCAACCTTCCTCCGAGACATCTGTCTCTGTCTCATCATATTCCTCAATATATGGGTTGATGAAGGTCTGGATGTAGCCCTTGTATTCGGGCAGGTCTTCGCTGATGACGTCGAGATTGATGATGGCAAGCCTGATGGGAAGCCCCACTTGGGGTGCCGCCAAGCCGATGCCTTCGCTGCGTTCCAGCGTCTCGTACATGTTCTTTATGAGCTGCTCCAGCTCGGGATAGTCTTTGTCTATCTCTTCAGCCTCCTGCCGAAGCACAGGCTGACCGTATGTGTATATTGGCAATACCATTTACAATTTGACAATTATTCGATTTGACAATTATACAATTTGACAATTTTACAATTTATCTCCTCAATCCCTAATCCTCAATCCCTAATCTTCAATGCTCAATCTTCAATCTTCAATGCTCAATCTTCAATCTTCAATGGGTCCGTTCCATCCATCCTTGCAGGATGATTGTGGCACTGACTTCATCCACGAGGGCTTTGTTGCGCCGCGCCATCTTGCCGATGCCGCTCATCAGGATGGCTTGGTGGGCGAGGACGCTGGTATAGCGTTCGTCCCACATCTCGACGGGAACTGTCGGAAACGCCTTCTGTAATTGCGCCACGAAGGTTCTCACTCGCGGCAGGTTGTCGCTGTCCCGTCCGTTTGTCTGTTTAGGCAGTCCGACGACAAATCGCTCGACCTGTTCCTTCGAGAGATAGTCTTTCAGGAATGCCAACAGCTTCGGTGTCTCAACGGTTGTCAGCCCTCCCGGAATAATCTGCAAAGGGTCCGTCACAGCCAAACCGGTGCGACGGACCCCGTAGTCTATTGCCAGAACTCTTCCCACATTATTTCTTGTACAGCAGCCAAGCGTCGGGATACTGGCTTGTCAGCTGGGCACGCAATTGTGCTGCCTCTGCCTTCGTGTCGAAGCTGGCAGCTACGACGCGATAGTGTGTCTGGCCGTTTACGACAGCCTGGGCAACACAGCTGTTGTAGCCTTGGCTGGCAAGCTTCTGCATGAGAACCACAGCATTGGGCTTGGACTGGGGCGATGAAACAACTACGCCATACTGCTTCAGAGGGCTGCCTTCCACGAAGGAAACGCTCTCGTTGCGAACCGAGACATTGCTGTAGTCAGCCACGGGAGTGGTGGCGACGGGAGTCACGGGCTGGGTGGTTGTCACCTGCTGAACAGGTGTCGTGGTGGTTGTGGTCTCTGTCGGCTGGGCCTTTGCCTTCTCGTAGGCTTTCTTGTAAGCGCTTTCCTTACTCTTGCATGATGACATCATGAACACAGCGCAAACAGCGGCGCCCATTAAAAGAATTTTTTTCATAGGTTGAGTTTAATATGTTTTGGTTATCTTTTTCTGTATTTTTACCCCGCAAAGGTACTGCTTTTTCCTTAAAATACATAAGAAAGCAGACAGAAAATCACCCATTCTAACATTTTTTTGCATTTATCTGCTGTTCGAATACATAAAAAGAGCTATATTTGTAGGCGCAGAACAAATAAAACAACAAAAAAGAAGTAAAAGAGGAAGTAAATAATTCATGTTTCGGAAGTAAGATTAAACCACAGATTAAACGGATTAAACGGATTCAAGCATCCTGAATTACTCTCGGATTAAGCGGATTTCCGCCCGATGCCAATCCATTAAATCCGAGACAAATCTGCGAAATGGCAAAGTTTCTGGCGTAAAATTCCGTTTAATCCGTTCAATCCGTGGTTTTGAAGCTTCTGAAACTTCAGTAATAATTAGAGAAAGGAGAACAACGATGAAAGCATTGGATTTTATTGTCGCCTTTGTTGGCGGTGCAGTCGTAGGTGCTGCTTGTGGTCTGCTTTTTGCCCCGGAGAAGGGCAGCGACCTGCGTGAGAAAATTGCAGAAGCCCTGCGCAAGCGTGGCATCAAGCTCAACCGCAAGGAAATGTCCGATCTGGTTGACGAGATTGCCGAAGAGCTGCAGGCTACGAAGGACGAAGAATGAACTACACAGAGAACATTCAGTCGCTCTGGACGGAAGTCAAGAACAATCTGGAGCTGCAGAAACAGTATCTGCTGATGGACACTGCGGAGAAGCTGACGGTGCTTCTCTCTGCGGTTGCCACAGCTGTGCTGTGTCTGGCGTTCGGAGCGATGGCGCTTCTTTTCCTGTTGTTTGCCTTGGGTTTCTGGCTTGGGCACATAGCAGGGAACAGCTTCATCGGCTTCCTCGTCATAGGCATTGCCCTGTTGCTGGCGTTGGTGGTTGTCCTCTTTTGTCGCAAAAAATGGATAGTGCAGCCCCTGTCGCGTCTTGTCGTCGGATTGTTCATTCATGAAGAAGAGGAAGGAGAGGAGGCCGTGTTATGAGCAGCATACTCAATTCCCCGGACATCCTTGCTGCCTTGCAGCAGAGGAAAAAGCAGACGGAGCGGAAGTTGCAGGCGTCTCGCCAGCAGATTCTTGAGGGTGCCAGCCAGTTGTGGTCGCCCACGTCAAAAGCCACGAGCAGGGCACACGGCATCAGTCGTCTTGTGTCCAACGGTTTGATTATCTACAATGGCTTCCGCATCTGCTCCAGCATCTTTTCCGCCTTTGGCTCACTCTTCGGTCGTCGCAGGCGGCGCCGCTAATGAGGACAGATACCTATGGAACCTGTTAACATAGCCATCTTCGTGTCTGGCGGCGGCACAAACTGCGAGAACCTGATTCGCCATTTCGAGCATTCGGAGATAGTGAAGTGCGCCCTGGTGGTCAGCAACAAGCCCGATGCCTACGCCTTGGTGCGGGCTGAACGGCTGGGTGTGCCTACGGCTGTGGTCACGAGGGAGCAGTTGAACACACCCGATGTGACGTTGCCCCTGCTGAAGGATTATGGCATCAGCTTCATTGTACTGGCAGGTTTCCTGCCGCTGATACCTGATTATCTGATTCGTGCCTACCCGCATAGCATCATCAACCTTCATCCTGCCCTGCTGCCCAAGTTCGGCGGGAAAGGCATGTGGGGGCACCATGTGCATGAGGCGGTAAAAGCAGCAGGAGAGACAGAGACGGGTATGACCGTACATTATGTGTCGCCTGTTTGCGACGGCGGCGAGATAATCGCCCAGTATCGGGTTGACCTTTCCCCAGACGATACCGTCGACGACATTGCTGAGAAAGAGCACCAGCTTGAGATGGCGCACTTCCCAAGCGTTGTGGAGCAAGTGCTCAAAGCCTCCGCATAGATAGAGGGTCAGGGTGTCTTTATCTGAAAAGCACTCGACTGTTTGCCGTTCTTGATGCGGTTGTCCTCAACAAACCAAGAGCCGGAAGCACGACCAGCACATTGGATGGTGTAACCCTCGGGTGACTTGGTGATGATGTAGGTGTTCCACTCCGCATTATATGGCTTCGTGGCCTTGTTCGACCAGAAAGTGCCAATCTCATTGATGTAGCGCCCGTCCTGGGCATTCGTTATCTTAAAGCGATTCGTTTCAGGCACAAGCTCGATGTTCCAGAGCTGTCGCTGCGGATTGATGGTGTCCGCTTCGGCCACAAAGACGGGAAAGTCGCCCTCGCGGTTGGGCGAGGCGTTCACGTCCGTCAGGAACTTGCTCCCATACATTATATAATATAGTCCGTCCTCGATAGCCTGCTGAGGCAAGAACTCCAGACCATACGCGAACTGCTTCTTGTAGTCCTTGACGAGCTGTAATGCTTTCTCGTTCACCCAGGGCGTGACGACTGTACCACTCACGACGGGCTTTGCCTTGACGACTGAGCCTTCAAAGTCGCGACTGATAATGCCTTTTTGCTTCTCCTCGAGCTTCTGCAAGGCGCGGTAATGCGCCACGAAGCCCACAGAATCCTCCTCCTGAAGGGCATTCTGCATATACGTTACTTGCAAGCCCCTTTGGCCGAGCACGCGCATCGACTCTACCCAAGGCTTTATCTCCTGAAGCATCTCTGGCTGGGAAAGGCTGTCGGCAAGCAGAGCGTCTGCTTCCGCAACAAGATGAGCGAAATAGAGTTGGTCGGGAACCTTGCCGAACTTGGGACTCTCGCCGTCGCGTCGCAATCCGTGTGCCGTCTTGCCGAGGTCGATATTGTTCTCGCAGAAGAAGCGGAAAGCCTCCTTGCTCGTCGGCATCAGCTCGTTGATGGCTTCTTCCCAGGACTTCTCTGCGTCATAGGCAGGCATATTCCAGCAGTAGTCGGCAATACTGTAGAGCGAGACTTTCGAGGCTTCGGCATACTCCATCGGATTGCTGCAGAAGCCCGACACGAGGTCGGCAATGTCAAGGCCGTTTCCGTAGGTCTTGCCCATGAGCAGGCGGCTCTGGCAATAGTCGTTGACGGGATAGTTGAGCCAAATGAATGCCTTGCGCTTGATTTGCGCGTTTATCCATTCCATATCGTCGCGCTCAATCATATCGACTACGCTGTTGCCCGTCCACATGATGCGCACCTCGGGGTACATCTTCGTGCCGAGCGTGGAGAGATAGTCGCCGCCGCTCCAGGCCTTGTTGTATTGCGTCGGACAAATGATGAGCGGCTGCACGTCCTTGTGCTTGCGCACGAACTGGTCCGTCAGGTAGTTCATCAAGCCTGCCTGCTTTTCGCCCCTCGCGCCCTCGCCGCCAATGTCGTCGAAGAAGACGGCAAAGGTGCGGATGCCAAGCCCGTACATCAGGTTGAGTTTGTTCACGACGGCGAGGCTGTCCTGAAGGTTCCACTGAATGTCGCCACCCGGATGAATCGCCCAGACGAACTGCACCCTATTGCGATGGGCGGCCTCCACAAGTTCGCGCAGCTTTGCAGCCTCAGCCTCGGGATATGGGTCGCGCCAATGCGCACGGTGATAAGGGTCGTCCTTCGGGCCATAGACATAGATGTTGAGTCGGTGCTTGCCGTAGAACTCGAACTGCCTCAAACGGTCCTGATGGCTCCACGGGTTGCCGTAAAAGCCCTCTATGACTCCTCGGCAACTGACGCTCGGCCAGTCGCGAATCTCGAAACTAGCCCCCTCCCCGCTCCCCCTTTGGGGGAGTGCCACGACTTCCTTGAAGTTCTCCTTTTGAATTTTGAATTTCTTCTAAGGCTTGCAGTCCGTAGAAGAGTCCGCTCTCGTCCCTGCCGGCCACAACGATTTCTGTTGGCGTCACCTTTATGTAGTAACCCTCAGCCTGCTGCGGAATCTTCTTCAGATAAGCCTTCACAGCTTTATCGCCAGCTGTGCCAACAATAACAGACCTGCTCCAACCCTCCCTTGATAGAAGGGTGTCCTCTCCCTTTAAGGGAGAGTTAGAGAGGGTCTTCATGCTGCCCAAGCAAACCGCCCAAAGCAGCAAAAGAAAAGCGTATCGTTTCATAACTATGAACTATGGACTATGAACTATGAACTATGGACTATTAACTAGCCTTATCCCATGCGCGAGATTTTCTGCAATGTCGCTTCGTTGAGAATCTTAATTTTTCTGCCGTTGAGGGCGATGAGGTTCTCCTGCGCAAAGCTACTCAAGGTGCGGATGGCGTTGCTGGTCGTCATATTGCTCAGGTTGGCCAGATCCTCTCGGCTCAGACTGATGTTCAGCGTCTGCCCGTCATCCTCCACGCCATAGCTTTCCTTGAGGAACAGGATGCTCTCTGCCAAGCGGCCCCGAATGTGCTTCTGCGTCAGGTTGACCGTTCGGGCGTCGCTCTTACCGAGGGCAATCGCCAAGCGCCTGACGAAGAACCAAGCCAACTGCGGATTGCGCATGATGAGTTGGCGAATGAGGCCGATGGGAATGGTGGCAATGACGGAAGGCTCGAAAGCTGCGGCAGCAGTCACATAGTTTTCGTCCGAGAACGCGGCACGATAGCCGAAGTACTCCACCGCATCAGCCACCCTGACAATCTGCGCCCGTCCGCCAACGCCGTCCTTATAAATCTTCACCTTGCCGCTAATGAGGCAAAGCAGATGGGAGGGGATGTCGCCCTCCTGATAGATGGTTTCGTTCTTCCGAAAGGCACGCACCTGCATCTTGTTCAAGATGAGTTCCCTTTCCTCGGGCGACAGTGCCCCGTCCAAGTCGGGCAGTTTCGCCAACACGTCTTCTTTCTTAATCATGATAACAACATTTACTGCACAAAGGTACACTTTTTCTTGTTTCGCGCCAAGCATTTATGTGTTAAATAACATCTTTTGCCTGTTTATTTGCACTTTACTTAGGAAAAAGAGCCGCCAAAGCTTTCACGTTTGCAGGAAATTGTGTAATTTTACGCTCAATAACCTATAACTTTTAACCAATAACCTTTCATGAGTTATTTACGTTTCGATAAGACACTGATGGCGAACTTGCGGGACTCTTTGCCGAAAGAGGTGCTTCGCTCGAACCGCTCGGGTGCCTATAGCTGTACGACCATCGTGGACTGCAACACGCGCAAGTACCACGGTCTGCTCGTCGTGCCTGTGCCTGAACTGGACGACGAGAACCACGTTCTGCTGTCGAGCCTCGACGCGACCGTCATTCAGCATGGTGCCGAGTTCAACCTCGGCCTGCACAAGTACAATGGTGACAACTTCAGTCCTCGCGGCCACAAGTACATCCGCGAGTTCGACTCCCTGCAAGTCCCCACGACCATCTATCGCGTGGGCGGCGTCATCCTTAAGAGGGAGATGATGTTCCAGCACTTCGAGAACCGCATCATTATCCGTTACACCTTGATGGATGCCCACAGCGAGACGACGCTCCGTCTGCAGCCCTTCCTGGCTTTCCGTAGTGTGCGTGAGTTCACACATGAGAACGCAGGCGTGAACCGCCATTACGACCTCGTGCAGAACGGCATCTCGACTTGCATGTATCGTGGCTACCCGACGCTCTTCATGCAGATTAACAAGGAGAACGAGTTCGTGTTCCGTCCCGACTGGTATCGCGGCTTGGAGTATCCCAAAGAGCAGGAGCGCGGCTATGCTTCGACGGAAGACCTCTATGTGCCTGGCTACTTCGAGTTCAGCATCAAGAAGGGCGAGAGCGTGGTTTTCTCGGCAGGTCTTGAGGAGATCAATACCGACACGCTTGCCGAGCTTGCCGACTTTGAGGTGAGTGTCCGTACGCCTCGCGACAACTTCTATAATACGCTCGTCAACAGCGCCCATCAGTTCATCGTCCATCGTGAGCACGAGGACTATGTGCTGGCCGGCTATCCGTGGTTCAAGTGCAGGGCAAGGGATATGTTCGTCTCGCTGCCGGGCTTGACGCTCACCAACAACGAGGTGGACAAGTTCGAGGCCGTGATGCGAACGGCAGAGAAGGCCATTCGCGAGTTCATGGAAGGCAACCCGAAGCTGTCTGTCAGCGTAACGGAGATAGAGCACCCCGACGTGTTGCTTTGGGCTGTGTGGTGCATACAACAGTACGCGAACTTCGTCAGCATGGAGAAGTGCATCGAGAAGTACGGCCAATTGCTTCAGGACACTATGGAATGGCTCCGCACCGGCGGTCATCCCAACTTCCACGTCGAGGGGAACGGCCTCGTGAGCTGCGAAGGTCGCGACAAGGCTGTGACTTGGATGAACAGCTCCGTCGGTGGTCGTCCCATCGTGCCTCGCACGGGCTTCATCGTCGAGATAAACGCCCTGTGGTACAACGCTCTGATGTTCAGCGCGGAGGTTTGCCGTCAAGCCAAGGACAAGAAGTATGTCAAGCAACTCGAGGCTGCGGCTAAGCTTTGCGAGAAGAACTTTGCCCCCATGTTCTTCAACGAATACGGCTACCTTTGCGACTATTGCGTGGAAGGCTACCGCAACTACGACGTGCGCCCGAATATGGTCTTCGCCATTGCTCTCGACTACTCGCCTCTCGACAGGGTTCAGCAGAAGAGTGTGCTCGACTACTGCACGAAGGAGCTTATCACGCCGAAGGGTATGCGTTCGCTTTCGCCGAAGAGCCACGGCTACAACCCCATGTACGTCGGCCCGCAAGTGCAGCGCGACTATGCCTATCATCAGGGAACGGCTTGGCCCTGGCTGGCTGCCTTCTACATGGAGGCGTGTCTGAAGATATACAGGTATAGCAAATTGAGTTACGTTGACCGCCTGCTGGTGGGCTACGAAGAGGAACTCTTCTACCACTGCATCGGCACGATACCCGAACTCTTCGACGGCAACCCGCCCTTCCACGGACGCGGTGCCATCAGCTTCGCCATGAATGTCTCCGGCATCATGCGAATCGTAAAACTGCTTGATAAATATAATGAAGAATAAATAAGGTTATAAGGTTTTAAGGTTATGAGGTTTTAAGGAATCATCACCTCAAAACCTGAAAGCGAAGCGACCTGAAACCTCAAAACCAATAAGAAGATATGAAAGTTCTAATGTTCGGATGGGAGTTCCCTCCCAAGATATACGGCGGCTTGGCAGTGGCAAGCTACGGCATCACCAAGGGACTGAGCCTACAGGGTGACGTCGAGACGACCTTCTGTATGCCAAAGCCGACAGGACAAGAGGAGAAGTTCCTCAAAATTGTGAACATGAGCCAGGTGCCCGTCGCTTGGCGCGACGTCTGGTACGACAACATCAAGGACCGTTTCGTTGGTCATACGGCAGAGGACTACTACCGCTTCCGCGACCACCTTTATGCGGACTTCAACTACCTGCAAGGGCTTGACGATATGGGCTGCATCGGCTTTGCCGGAGGCTACCCGGGCAACCTGCACGAGGAGATTAACAACTTCTCCATTATCGCTGGTGTGCTGGCAAGGAGTGAGCAGTTCGACCTCATCCACGCCCACGACTGGCTGACCTATCCTGCCGGCGTTCATGCCAAGATGGTGAGCGGCAAGCCTCTTTGCATCCACGTTCACGCAACGGACTTCGACCGCTCACGCGGCAAGGTGAACCCAACC
The DNA here is from genome assembly GCA_017541265.1 of Bacteroidaceae bacterium. Taxonomy (GTDB): domain Bacteria; phylum Bacteroidota; class Bacteroidia; order Bacteroidales; family Bacteroidaceae; genus Physcousia. Next base: position 20,637 of record JAFXZK010000049.1, read on the forward strand.
GTCTATAGCATCGAGAAGAACGGAATGGACCACGCTGACTGCATCATGTGCGTGAGTGAGCTGACGCGCCAGACGGTCATCAACCAATATCATCAAGACCCTCGCAAGTGCGTGGCGATGCACAACGCTGTCTATCCGCTTAGCGAAGATATCCAAGCCATCGTGCCCAACAAGAAGAAGGGCGAGAAGGTGGTGACGTACCTCGGACGTATCACGATGCAGAAAGGCCCGGAGTACTTCCTCGAAGCCGCTAAAAGAGTGCTCGAAAGAAGTCGCAACATCCGGTTCTGCTTCGCAGGAAGCGGCGATATGATGAACGCCATGATTGAGCTTGCAGCCACCTACGGTATTGCCGACCGCTGCCACTTCCCGGGCTTCCAGCGCGGCAAGCAGGTCTATGAATGCTACAAGAACAGCGACGTCTTCGTGATGCCCTCGGTCAGCGAACCTTTCGGCATTGCTCCGCTCGAAGCTATGCAGTGCGGCTGTCCTTCCATCATCTCGAAACAGAGCGGCTGCGGCGAAATACTTCGCAACGTCATCAAGGTGGATTACTGGGACATCGACGCAATGGCAGACGCCATCTACAGCATCTGCCAATACGACGCGCTGCACGACTATCTGGCAGAGGAAGGCATCAAGGAGGTTGACCAAATCACATGGGAGAAGGTAGGTCTTCGCATCCGTGAGTGCTACAATCAGCTCACCTCGCGCGGCTGGTTCGACAACGGCGAATACCTCAACGCCGTCAAAAACATATAAAGCCCATTAAACTCATTAAGCCTATTAGCCCTATACATTATTAATAATATAAAGGAAAAGAAAATGAAAACTATTTGCTTATACTTCGAGATACACCAGCCGATACATCTCAAACGCTATCGTTTTTTCGATATCGGCACCGACCATTACTACTACGACGACTACGAGAACGAGCGCGTCATCACCGAACTCTTCGAGAAGAGCTACAAGCCTGCCTTGCAGACGATGCTCGACATGATTGAAGAGAACGGCAAGGCTTTCAAGGTGGCCTTCAGCATCAGCGGCGTTTCGCTGGAACTCATTGAGCAGTACGCTCCCGAGATGCTCGACCTCCTCGGAAGGTTGGCAGCCTCAGGCTGCGTTGAGTTCCTTGCAGAGCCTTACAGCCACGGCCTCTCATCGCTTGGCAACGTCGATAACTTCATTGCCGAGACGAAGCGTCAAGCCAAGAAAATCAAGCAGCTCTTTGGACAGAACCCCAAGGTCTTCCGCAACAGTTCGCTCATCTACGACGACGAGATTGGTGCGATGGTTGCCGACATGGGCTTCAAGGGCATGATGGTTGAGGGCGCAAAGCACATCCTCGGCTGGAAGTCGCCGCACTACATCTATTCTTGCGCACAGGATTCTCGCCTCTCGCTCATCCTGCGCGACTATAAGCTTTCGGACGATATCGGCCTTCGCTTCAACGATGCCTCTTGGTCAGAATATCCGCTGATGGCGGACAAGTGGCTCGGTTGGGTTGCTGGCTTGCCCGAAGGAGAGAACGTGGTCGGCATTATGATGGAGCTCGCCGCACTCGGCTACTACCAACCGCTCAGCAGCCACATCCTCGATTTCCTCCGTGCCCTGCCGAAGCTTGCAAAGGACATGGGCGTGCAGTTCGCCACGCCTTCCGAAGTGCTTGCCAAGAACAAGCCCGTCAGCCCGCTCGAGGTCATCTATCCCGTCTCTTGGAACGACGAGGAGCGCGACACTAGCAGTATGCTCGGTAACGGTATGCAGCGCGAGGCCTTCAACAAGCTCTACGACGAGAACACCGTGGGCCGCATCCTCGCTTGCCGCGACCGCCGCATCCAGCAGGACTGGGACCGCTTGCAGGCCACCGACAACTTCCGCTTCATGACCACCAAGAACAACGGCATGGGCAACTACCGGGGCATCTACGACAGCGAGTACGACGCTTTCACGAACTACATGAACATCCTCGGTGACTTCCTCAAGCGCGTCAAAGACATGTTCCCCGACACCGTCGAGAATGACGAGCTGAACAGCCTCTACACGCAGATTGCCAACATGGGCGAGGAACTCAGCGTCAAGGACAATGAGATAAGCCGTCTCCGCGCCCGCCTGAAACAGCTCGGTTCACCAGAGGAGGAAGCGCCAAAGGAGGAGCCTAAAGTCGAGGCAGAGCCTAAGAAGAAGCCTGCGCCTAAAAAGGCTCCGGCAAAAAAGACTGAACCGAAGAAGTCTGCTCCTAAAAAAGCACCTGCCAAGCAGAAAAAATCATAGCTCCATTAAAAGTCCTACCTTTGCGGCATAAAACAATAGGTATATGGCTGCACACAACGACATGGGGCATCAGGGCGAGGATATGGCTGCGGAGTACTTGCAGCAGAAGGGATATTGCATATTAGACAGGAACTGGACAAACAAAGGGCGCAAGGAGCTTGACATCGTTGCCACGAATGACGACATAATTATCTTCGTGGAGGTCAAGACGCGCAAGGCTGGGTCGATTGCCACACCGATTTCTGCTGTCGATGACCGCAAGCAGCATCGTATTGTCCTTGCTGCGGATTCCTATCTGAAGTCCCATCGCATTGACTTGCCTTTCCGTTTTGACGTCATCGGCATTGTCTATAACGCTGAAGCAAGCAGAATAGACCATTACGAGGACGCTTTCAGGGTTCGCCCGAAGTTCTACAGGTGACACTGATTATATAACATGTTTGCACATGCAGAAAAAAGTCCCTGTACTTATGGCTATAAGTGCAGGGACTTTTTGCCATAAGTACAGGGACTTATTGCTATAAGAACGGGGACTTATGACGATAAAAAACGAAGGATGTGCAAAAACTTCACTTTTCACTCTTCGTTTTTCACTTTTTTTCGTACCTTTGCATTCCCATATACAAGGAAAAAGTGAAAGGAAAAAGTATAATTTTTGTTTTTCTTCTTTCGTCTCTATTGTTGGCTTGCAACGGAATTCGGACGGGAAAGGGCGATGAAACAGGCGACACGCTGCAACTGCGGCACGCAAGGAACCTGACGATTGTGACCTACGCAGACCGCGTGGAAGTCACGATGCGCAATCCGTGGGACACGACAAGCATATTAGGACAATATGTTTTAATTCAAAATTCAAAGTTATTAAATTCAAAATCATCAAGGCCGAACGCTTCGCTTGTCCGTGTTCCGCTTAGGTGCGCCGCAGTCTTCGGCAGTGTGCATTGCGCCCTGCTGCACGAGTTGCAGGCGGACGATGCCGTGGGCGGTATTTGCGACCTCGAGTACTTCAATCTGCAGGAATACAAAGAGGCTGTGGCTGACGGGCGCATCGCAAACCTGGGAAACAGCCTCCAGCCAAGTTTGGAGAAAATCATCGACCTGAATCCCGATGCCCTGCTGCCAAGTCCCTTCGAGAACAGCGGCGGCTTGGGACGCATAGAGAGGCTCGGCATCCCCATCATCTGGTGTGCCGACTACATGGAGAACACCCCGCTTGGCCGTGCCGAATGGATTCGCTTCTATGGCCGTCTCTTCGGTCGTGCAGAGGAGGCGGACAGCATCTTCTGTGCCGTGGAAAGCCGATACCAGGAGCTTTGTGCCGAGGCAGGTCGTGCAAAGTCCAAGCCGCGCCTTCTGCCGGAGATGCCCTGGAGCGGGCAATGGACGCTACCCGGTGCCGGAAGTTCCTCCACGAGACTTTATGCCGATGCTGGAGCACAGTATCTTTTCGCCGACCTCAAAGGCAACGGCGGCGTTCCCCTCAGCACGGAGAAAGTGGTTGACAGGGCCGTAGATGCGGACATCTGGCTCATCAAGCATCACGGAAACCTCGACCGTCAGCAGATGAATGCCGACACGCCGCTGCTTGCAGGCGTAAAGGCTCCTGTCTGGTGGTGCGACACCTCAAAGACGCTGCTCTACGAAGAGACACCCTTCCACCCGGAGCGACTGCTCGAGAACCTCATCAGCATCCTGCACCCGGAGCTTGGGGTAGAGCCGAAATACAAATACTTTCAACCCCTGACCACCGATGAAGCCCAAATATAGATTAAAGCTATTAGCCTTGGCAATGGTGCTTCTCTCGGTTGCCAATGTGCTGTGGGGGTCGCTCGACATTCCCGTTAGAGATGTGTGGAGCATTCTTTGTGGCGAAGAGGTGGAAGGGCATCCGGCATGGAGCATCATCGTGCTGCAAGGCAGGGTGCCGCAGATGCTGACAGCTTTGCTTACAGGCACGGCTTTGGGTACTTGTGGCTTGTTGCTGCAGACGGCTTTCCGCAACCCTCTGGCAGGACCCTCTATCCTTGGCATTGATTCGGGTGCCAACCTTGGCGTGGCAATCGTTTTGCTGTTGCTCGGAGGAACGGCATCCATTGGAAGTTTGACGCTCAGTGGGCATTTTCTTGTCGTCGTGGCGGCAATGGTCGGAGCATTGTCCATTATGGCCTTGCTCATGGTGCTGAGTCGGTTGCTGCGCAGTCAGGTGATGCTGCTCATCACGGGCGTCATCATCAGTTACGTCACCGGCAGCATCATCCAATTGCTCAACTATTCGGCAACGGAACAGGGCGTCTTCAGCTTCGTCATTTGGGGAATGGGCAACTTCGCTTCCGTCGGCATAGAGCGTCTGCCGGTCTTCTGCACGCTCTCCTGCCTTGGGCTATTCTTGGCGTTGTTGCTCATCAAGCCACTCGATGCCCTGCTGCTGGGCGACCGCTATGCGGAGAACCTCGGCATAAAAATAGGAAGGGTGCGTCAAATGCTGTTGCTCGTCACGGGACTGCTCACAGCCACCACGACAGCTTTCTGCGGCCCCATATCGTTCATCGGGTTGGCGGTGCCGCACTTGGCGCGCCTCTCGCTCGGCACTTCATACCATCGGGTCCTGATGCCTGCCACGATGCTCATCGGCGCGAACTTGGCATTGATCTGCAATTTGCTGAGCACTCTGCCTCGCGACGGCAGCATCATCCCCATCAGCGTCATAACGCCACTCATCGGTGCTCCCGTCATCCTGCATGTTATATTGAGAGTTAAGAATTAAAAAAGATAAGAATTATGAATAAGCGACTATTATCCTTCCTTCTTTCGGCATTATGCCTGAGTGTTTGTGCCGAAGTCAACTATCAAGTTATTCCCCTGCCCCAGCAAATCAGCTTTGACAAGAAAGGCGGGTACATGCTCCTGACAGAAGGCATGACTGTGGGCTATCCCGCAGGCAACCAGCAGATGAAGCGCAATGCCGAATTTGCTGCCGAGTACTTAGGGCTTTCCGTCACAGAAGGCAAGAAAGGTGCCGACGTCAGCCTCACGCTCGGCCTCAAGAGCAGCAACCCCGATGACTACGCCATCTCCATTGGCAAGAAAGGCATTACGATACAGGGTGCCAGCGAGAGCGGAGTCTTCTATGGCATTCAGACATTGCGCAAAAGCATCATGAACGAGACGGGCGAGATACGTCTTCCCTACGCCTGGGTGTGCGGCTCGCCCCGCTTCGAATATCGCGGCACGATGCTCGACTGCGCCCGTCACTTCTTCCCCGTCAGCTTTATCAAGAAGTTCATCGACATCCTTGCCCTGCACGGCATCAACCGCTTCCACTGGCACCTGACGGAAGACCAGGGCTGGCGTTTCGAGGTGAAATCTATGCCCGAACTGGCAGAAAAGGCCAGCGTGCGTCCCTGCACCATCATAGGCAGGAACATCGGCCTCTCCGATCCTGACAACGCCATCTATGACGATACGCCAGAGACAGGCTACTACACACAGGAGGAGATGCGCGACATCGTTGCCTATGCTGCTGAGCGTTACATCACAATCATCCCAGAGATTGACCTGCCAGGACACATGATTGCGGCCCTGAGTGTCTATCCTGAACTTGGCTGCACAGGCGGTCCCTACAAGGTTTGGGGCAGATGGGGTGTGGCAGACGACGTGCTCTGTGCCGGCAATCCCAAGACGCTGGAGTTCCTCAAGACCGTCTATGGCGAGCTTTGCGACGTCTTCCCCAGCAAGCTGATACACATTGGCGGCGACGAAAGTCCACGTGTACGCTGGAAGGCTTGTCCCAAGTGTCAGGCAAAGAAGCAAGAGTTAAACTTAAGTAATGAAGCACAGCTGCAGACGTATATTAACAAGGAGATGGAAGCTTTCCTTGCAGAGCGCGGCAGGCAGCTAATTGGTTGGGACGAGACATTGGAGGGCGGTTTGAGCGAGAATGCTGCCGTCATGAGCTGGCGAGGATATGAAGGTGGCAAGGCTGCTGCAAAGCAACATCACCAGGTAGTAATGACACCGACCGACAATTGCTACATCGACTATTACCAACTCAAGAACCACGACAGGCAGCCCCTTGCCATCGGCGGCTATCTGCCACTGAGCAAGGTGTATGCCATGGAGCCTGTTCCCAGCGACTTGACGAAGGAAGAGGCCAAGTACATCATGGGTGCCCAGTGCAACCTCTGGACGGAATATGTGGTCAGCCCCGACCATGCAGAGTACATGCTCCTGCCCCGCCTGGCTGCCATGAGCGAAGTGCAATGGCTACAACCCGAAGCAAAGAACTACGAGCAGTTCCTCGAACGACTCACCAAGCTTGAACAGTCCTATCGCCGCCTCGGATATAAATACTGCACAGTACACGAATGATTGAACTGCAGCATCTCACGGTCGGCTACGGCGATAAAGCCGTCCTGTCCGATATCAGCCAAACCCTCAAGGCTGGGCAAATGGTTTGTCTGCTCGGTGCAAATGGTGTGGGTAAAAGCACCATCCTTCGCACCCTTGCCGGCTTTCTGCCTCCTCTTTCGGGAAAAGTCCTGATAAATGGGCGCGACCTGCCTTCGCTTTCTATTTCCGAACGGAGCAAAGCTGTTTCTGTTGTGCTGACGGAAAGGGTTGAAGTGCCGTATATGAAGGTCACGGACTTGGTTGGGATGGGACGTTCGCCCTATACGGGCTTCTTCGGCACCCTCGACAAAGAGGATAAGGATATTGTCGGCGAAGCAATCGAGATGGTGGGGATAACAGCGCTTGCAGAGCGTACCATCGACACGCTGAGCGACGGCGAACGCCAAAAAGCCCTGCTTGCCAAAGCTTTGGCGCAGCAGACACCCATCATCCTGCTCGATGAGCCGACGGCTTTCCTCGACTTCCATGCAAAGGTCAGCATCCTTCGGTTGATGTTGCGCTTAGTCCATGAAACGAACAAAACCATCTTCCTGAGCACCCACGATGTCGAAATGGCCATCCAGCTCAGCGATGCCCTTTGGATTGTGCAAGACGGAAAGATTCAAGCAGGAACGACAGAGTCACTCACAAAGAGTGGCACGCTGCAAAGATTTCTGCAGGCGGAAGGCATCAGCTACGACGAAGAGGAGAGGACAATTTCAATTATCACTTAGTTGATAAAGCTTCATTCCGTTGCTGCCCTTGATGAGGATTGTTGAATCGGCAATCGGCTCTTCCTTCAAGGCAGCCTTCACCTCCTCCACATCCTTGAAAGTGCGAATGGTTGACATAGCCCCCTCTCCTTTGGAGAAGTCTGGGGTGAGGCCCTTTGCGAACTCTTCTCCCACCAGCCAGATGCGCTCCAGCTCCATCTCTTCCAGTTGCTCGATGATGCGCTTGTGCTCCTTCTGGCTTTCTGCTCCCAGCTCACGCATGTCGCCAAGTATCACCATCTTGTGCGCACCCTCGATGAAGGCGAAGTTCGTCAGGGCTGCCGCCATGCTCGACGGGTTGGCATTGTAGGCATCCACGATGAGACGGTTGCTCCCCACCTCTCGCAGCTCGCTTCGGCTGTTGCTCGGCTTGTAGGCGGCCAGGGCATGGTCTATCTGTTCTGGAGCAATGCCGAAATAGAGGCCAATCGTGGCTGCTGCTCTCAGGTTGGAAATGTTGTAGGCTCCGATGAGATGGGTCTTGACTGTATGCCAGGCCTCGTCCACACCAGCCCGCCACTGCATCTCCACAAATGGTGTGACGCCGCTCACGCGACCTTCGACGTACGGCAGGGCATCCTTCCGCAAGACAAAGCCGCGCTCCTCGGCCATTTGTAAAAGGTCGTCATCGAAAGCATTGAGGAAGATTCGTTTTCCCCGATTGTGCAGGTCGTCATAGAGTTCGCCCTTCGTCTGCTTCACGCCTTCGAAGCTGCCAAAGCCTTCCAGATGGGCGCGACCGACATTCGTGATGAGTCCGAAGTCCGTCTGTACAATGCGGCAGAGGTCGGCAATCTCGCCGGGATGATTGGCACCCGTCTCAATGACTGCGATGTCGTGCTCAGGCTTGATGCGAAGCAGGGTAAGAGGCACACCGATGTGATTGTTCAGGTTGCCCTCGGTGTAAAGAACTTGCTTGCCCTCGGACAACACGGCGGCAATCAGTTCCTTTGTGGTCGTCTTGCCGTTTGTGCCCGTTATCTGCAGCACAGGACCGCCCCACTCCTTGCGATGATAGGCAGCCAGCTCCTGCAAGGCCTTCAGAACATCGGGAACAAGGATGAGGCGCTCATTCTGTTTCGCCACTTCGGGATTATCCACGACAGCAAAGGCACAACCCTTCTCAAGTGCCTGAACTGCAAAGAGGTTCCCATCGAACGTGGCACCCTTCAAGGCGAAGAAAATGCTGCCCTCCGGGCAATTGCGGCTGTCCGTCGTCAGGGTGGGGTGTTGCTGGTAAATGCTATAGAGTCTTTCCGTATTCATAATTTCCGTAGTCATTGCTTAAAAATTTTGTTTTGCATTGCAAAGGTACAAAGAAGAGAAGACAATACAAAATTTATCGGTTTATTTTTCTGTGATTATCTATTAGTGATATTGTCGGAACATGGGAATGCCCTTGATTATCAGGAAGCTGGCAGGCATGAAAAAAGTCCCTGTTCTTATTGCCATAAGTGCAGGGACTTATGAGGATAAGTACAGGGACTTATGAGGATAAGTACGGGGACTTATGGCAGGGAGGCCTAGGGCTTTTGTGTTTTGCAGAAGCCCGCAATGCCTGTGGCTCTGCCTGTGGCTCTGCCTGTGGACATAAAAAAAGTCGGGGTGACCCGACTCGAACGGGCGACCACCTGGTCCCAAACCAGGTGCGCTACCAACTGCGCTACACCCCGATGCTCATATCGCTATATCGCGAAAAGCGGTGCAAAGATACAACAAAAAGTGAAAA
>JAFXZK010000050.1 GCA_017541265.1 Bacteroidaceae bacterium
ACATGTATTATCGCATTACAAATGCTTATACTCTATGCTGGCGGATTGCAAATCCGCCAGAACAGCGGGGTAAATGACTAAATAGTAAATAAATTGTAAATAGTAAATTATGAAGACGTATTTGATTCCTGCCTTGAAGGTCGAAGAAGCTCAGACAACACAGATGCTGGCTGAAAGTCTGGCCATCAGCAGCACGACCGTTGACGGCAGCACAGCCCTCACCAAGGAGGACAGCGGCTGGGACATCTGGGGTGACGAGGAATAAACAACAGTTTCTCGCCCCTGCTGGCAGTGACAGACACAGCCCCTTGTTTTGTATTTTATTGGTGTCCGGGGAATATTTCTTCTCCTCCCCTTCGCCTTTGAGGGCATCGGTATTTCGAACAGATTATCATTGGCTGGGGCTTGGAACATGAGTTGTGTTTAGCAGCCACAAAAAAAATTATAAAATTAAAAACACTCGTCACTCGTCACCCTGCTTTGCATAGTTTTGATTGTAAGAGAATTATGAGGGTGATGAGTGGGTGACGAGTGACGAGTAAAATGCATTCTAAAAACAACTCGATTTCATTTTGCTTTCTGAAGACCTTAAGGACTCTAAGGACTTTAATGACCCTAAGGTCTTCGGGCAAATAGGCGTGCCTACTTTACCAACTTAACGTGCTTAGTTCTTGGATGATCTAGCACCAAGGCGCACCTCTAAGGTGCGGAAAGGCAACTAAACGTGCTGTGATTTTATTACTGCTAAAAGTTTTAGCGGACACCAATAGTTTGTATTATTTCCACTCTGTCAATTCTACAGGGCCGAGGAGGCCATAGGGGAGAAGGTCGGCTTTGTCCGAGGGGCCGTTGATGACCCATGTTTTGCGCTCTTCCCGAGGCAGGCGGGCATCATAGACGAGGCGGTTGTACCATGTGCTGGTGACTTGCACGACGAGGCTGTTGCGCCCCTTCTTGGCGTAGCGCGTGATGTCGGTCTCGTAAGGCTCTGCCCAAAGGGTGTCGCAGACGTGCCCGTTCACGCTGACCACGGCAATCTCCTCCACTTTGCCCAGATTCAGGAGAAGTCTGCCCCTTGGCTTGCGGTCGAGCCGGAATGTCGTCTCGTAGGTGGCTGTGCCGGAGAAGGCCTTGCCCTCGTCCGAGAGCGGCAGGTCTTTCCAGGGCTTCAGCTCGTCGAGGGTAAGTGGTGCATCAATGCCCCAGCCCTGCGGGAAGGTGAGGGTAAAGCGAAGACCTTCTCCCCGCTCCCCCTCTAGGGGGAGGGCTTTTTTCTCCCCTCCATAGAGGGAGGGGATGGGGGTAGGTCTTCTGAACACCACGAACACCATCTCTCCTCGGCAGAGGTTGAGGTCGAGGCAGGCATATTCGCCGTCCTGCCGTGTGGCGATGGGGGTGACGCTGCCGTTCATGGGGTTCCACAGCTCGGCACTTCCTGTCTGTCGGAACTGGACGGTGCCGCTGAAAGCCTCTTCCTGCTTCGGGCAAACCATATACCAGTCCGCTCCCTCGTCCTGGCGGTGGAGCCAGAGGGCCTCACCCCTAACCCCTCTCCCGAGAGAGAGGGGGACATTAGCCTGCGCCTGAGCTTGGGGGAGAAATATCACGTCGGGCTTCAGTCCGAACTCTTTTATGGCAGCCTCCAGATTCCCCTCCCTTTGAAAGGGGTTAGGGGTAGGCTCCAACACAAGATGTCCGCCTTGCTCCACAAGCTGGCGGAGGCGTTCCTGCGTCTCGGGCAGGAGCCGTCCGTGCTTGGGAATCCATATCAGCTCGTAGCTGATGCCTTCGGGTGTCACCCATTTGCCGTCGCGTACGCTGATACGGTGGAGCAGGGCGTCGGTGTTGCAGTAGTCGTATTTGTAGCCCTCTGGGAACGGGGCGTACTGGTCGGGCTTCTGCTCTGTCTCGTCGCCCAAGTACCAGAGGACGCTGCTCACGGGTCGTCCGCGTTCGAGCATGAAGGCACAGCGGGCGAGATAGGTGTTGAAGTGCCGCATGTAGGGCCACCAAGTCTGCGACCTCAGGAAAGGTGTGCCGATGCCGCTGCCGAAGGACGTTCCGGGGAAGTAGCGGTCGGGGTCGGGATTATGCGTATAGGTGTGGAAGACGGTATGCGTGACGCCCTCGACCATGTTCTGGTTGGCGACCTCGCGCAGCATGGAGAGGTGTTCGTCCCAAGTCAGGACGAAGGATGTGAACGACTCGGCGCTGACCCTCGGCTTGCCGTACATGTGGGCTGCCGAAGCCGTGGGGCGGATGGGCTTGTAGTTGTGGTTGGCGAGGAAGTTGCTGAAGGGCTGCCAGTACTCGGCCATCGGCACGTCGGCATACTTGTAGTACTCCATCGGGTCGGCGGGGAAGATATCGCCAGCCGCCGTCTCGTAGCTTGCCGTCATTCCCTTCTCGTGCGCCAGTCGGGTCATGTGTCCGTAGAAGTTCTGGGTGAAGAGTTCGTGGATGGTGCGCCGCCAGTCGGCAAGGAACTGACTGGTCTGCTCGCGGTCGTCCAAGACCCATCCGAAGATGGCGGGCAGCCAGGAGGTGAGGTCATAGTGGCGACGCGACAGGAACTCTTCCCTCATGTGTCGCGTCCAGGTCTGAGAGGCACATTCCCAGCTGTCCATCAGCATATTGTCGAGCAAGCCCTTTAGCGGGCCGTCGGCCAGGCGGCCTATGTAGCTGTTGAACTGGTAGGTGACGAAGGCCGTGTCGAGCTTGTTGACCTCCCATCCCGTCGCCTCCTTTGGGGCGGGGCCGTTCTTTCGGCCTGTGTTGACGTGGCCGATGCGGAGGATAGTCCATTTGAGGGACGAGGGTGGTGTCCACCTCAGGTGGCCTTCGGCATCCATTTTGTCCGAGATGTCGAGGACGTCGGCGCGAAGGACGAAGCCTCCCCCATCCCCTCCTGAAGGAGGGATGAGGCTCGTGCGCGAAGTCCATCCTGCCTCCATCTCCCAGTTGTGGCCACGGGCAGCAGACAGGAAGTGTATGTAGCGGATATGCATATTGTGCAGATTGGTGATTTCAACATGATATTCCTTGCCCGTTGATAATTTTGAATTTTGAATTTTGAATTTCGAATTCCCCGTGAGGGCAAATGTCATTCCCTTCTCGTCGTCCTGCCAGTTGCCGGCGGGGAAGTCCGTGTCTAATAGCACTTGGTCGTCGGCAAGGATTCGGACGTGTATGTCGGGCTGGACGCAGAAGTCGTGGTTGAAGTTGTCGATGGGGTTGAACTCCACCGAGCGCGCCTCCTCGCCATCTTTAATCTTCAGGCTGAAGCGGTAGGGCTTGCCGGGCTGTGTGGCAGGCATCACGAAGTCCTTCCCCTCTTTCAGCAGCCGTTCCCATTCCTGCTGGTGGTCGTCGGCTCTTACCTCTTCAACCTCCAAGTAGCGGTTGGTGTCGCCCAAGGGCGTAGGGAAAGCCAGCACACAGATGTCCCGCCAGTCGCGCCATTCCTCCTTTGCATTTATGGGCAGAGAGACATCCACCTCCCGTTTAAGGGGACTTGTAATCCCCGTTTCCACGTCTGTCCGCGTATAGGCAAGGTGCCGCATAGCCTGTTCGGGCTTAATCCACGGCCCGCCGCTCATGGCCCATCCGGGACAGGTCTGCAGGCTGAACCGCATACCCAGCCGGTGTGCCTCGGTAGCTGTGTGGCGCACCAAGTCCTCCCATTGGGGCGTCAGGCATTCGATAGGCTCTTCTGTGCCGGGCCAGACGTCGTCACTCATGCGCCCGTGAAAGAGTTGGATGCCCTGAATACCCGATTGGGCAATGGCTTCCAAGTCGCGCGTGATGCCTTCGCGGCTCACGTTTCCGTTGACGAAGTGGAACCACGTCTCGGGATAGAAGATGCGGTCTGGGTTGCGGAACATCTTCTCGTCGGCTTTGTTGAAAGGATGGTGCAGCAGCGTGCTGTCGGGTACGGCAGTGAACTTCTTAGGTTCGTCGGCAGCCCAGACGAGCCGGGGAAGAGCCAGCCCAGCCAAAAGGAACAGGAAGGAAAAACTTCTCATGGGTTTAATAGGGGTTTATGTACACAGGGGTTTCGGTACAAAGATACAACTTATTTATTGTATTATTATGCTGCACGGCAGTTTTTGCATAAAAAAAGACATTTCTTTTTGCTTTTGTCCTGCGGAAATTGTATATTTGTGGTGCATTACATGAAAAACGAAGCGATTTTAGCAACCAATACTATTAACCTAAAAACATCTACTATGAAAAGAAGATTTCTTCCAATGCTCCTGCTCATGCTGATAGGCTTGACAGGAAATTTGAATGCTTCGGCTCAGACTCCCGAGCCAAGCGGCCAGTGGAAATTCGACAACCCGAGCGACCTGATGGCTGCTGCTAAGGGAAATCTGCAGCTGATCCCTGCCGTGATCAACAATCCCGGCATTACGAACGACGTGACCGCAGCCGATGCTGGCATCGTAGCAGCAGAGGGGACGGCGGCTGGCGACGGCGCAATCTTTGTGCCTGCTACAGCGGCTCTGAAGGTGCAGCGTGCCGATGGTGCCAGCGCTTCCATGTTTTTCTCCTTTATGATTGACATGAAGGTGCCCAATGCCTATGCTTACGACGGCATATTCCAGACGAACTTGTCTAACACCAACGACGGCGAGTTCTTCATCAGCAAGCACCAGATTGGTGCAGGTGCCTTGGGCGGCTATTTCGGCAGCATCAGGGGCGACTTCTGGTACCGCATTGTCTTTACTATGAGCAATGGCTCGGCAAAGATTTATGTGAATGGAGAGAAAGTCCTTGAGAAAGCTACCACCGAGACTCGTTTTGAGATTGACCCCAGCTTCTATCTGCTCTGCGACGAGGACGGCGAAAAGTCGGACACTTACGTCAGCGAAGTAGCTTTCTGGGAAACACCTCTGACCGACGAGCAGGTTGCCGAGATGGGAAGTGCATGCCCCAATCCTTGGATTACCAACGTGAGCGAGATTAACGAGGGCGACCAATTCTACATCATCAGCGACCGCATCAAGTATGCTGGCAGCAAGACAGGCAAGCCCAAAGCCATGTCAACGGCTCAGGCGAGCTACGCCGTCAATTGGGGCAGCCAGTACGTCTATTGGGGCGACTTCGACATGCAGGCAGACGGCTTCGTCTGGACTGCCGAGAAGGTGGGCGACCAGTGGGCTTTCCTCAACAAGGAGAACGGCAAATACATTGGCAACATGAACACAGGAGAGAATGACGTTATCTTCTCCGACACGCCCGTTGGCTACACCCTGACCGACCTTGCAGAGGGCGAGGGCAACTTCTACATGACCAACGAGGAGTCGGAACACTCGTTGCATGTGCAAGGCTACAAGCGCGACGACCGCGGCAACAACAGCCTCGCCAAGCAAGAGGTGGGCGATGATGACTACAGCGACGACGTAGCCACCGCAGGCTATCCCGGCCGCTGGAGGTTCGTGAAGATTGGCGGCGACGAGCCAGTTGAGACAGGCACAAAGATTGAGACTGAGGCCGACTTTATCGCTTTTGCAGAAGCTGTGAACGGCGGTCAGACTGATTTGGAAGCCTATCTTGCAGCCGATATCGAGCTGACGGGCAATACAATGGTCGGCACCGACGCCAACAAGTATGTCGGTATCTTCGACGGCAAGGGACACTCCATCACCTATAACTATACGGTGAGCGACAACTATGGCGGCCTCTTTAGCTATACCGATGGAGCCACCATCAAGAACCTTCGCGTGGAAGGCACAGCCACCGTTACCGCAATCCATTTCGGTGCTCTCCTGGGTAGGGTTAGCGGCACTAACCTTATTGAGAACGTGATTACGAATGTCAACATCACAGGTCAGAGGTCTGGCGTGACGGGTGACGGCGGTATGTGCGGACGCAACGACGGCATCATCACCTACAACTACTGCGCTACGCTTGGTAAGATGGGCTACGAGGGCAGCTCTATGTATAGCCCCTTCAACGGCTTTTCTGCTGGCACAACAACCCTGAACAACTGCTACACACTTTCTGAACTGACCGATGGCACAGGCACAGGCAACTGCTTTACCATGTCGTATCAGGGTGGCACCAACACCTACAACAACAGCTACTACCTCACCCTCGTTGGAACATATAAGGGCGGTATTCAGACAACAGCTGAAAAGGTGGCAAGCGGCGAGCTTTGCTATCTGCTCAATGGCGACCAAAGCACAATCGGCTGGTATCAGACGCTTGGCGTGGATGCTTATCCCGTTCCCTTCCCCACTTCTGAACAGGTTTATGCAAACGGTGAGCTGAGGTGCGACGGCACAAGCGCTGGCGGCGCACTTACCTATAGCAACTCCGCCACCTCTACGGTTCCTCCTCACACCTACGAGAGCGGCTGGTGTGCTGTCTGCGGCGGATGGGATGCAAACTATCAGCTTCCTGTTGATGGCGACGGCTTCCGTCTTATCGCCAACGCAAACGAGCTTGCTTGGTTTGCCGAGTATCTGGCAAAGGGCAATGCCTCGTTTGACGTAAAGTTGACCGCCGACATTGACCTGACCACCAGCAACTTCCCGGGCACGATGATTGCATCGGAAGCCAACCGCTTCTCTGGCATCTTCGACGGACAGGGACATACCATTACTTATAATTATACTGTGAGCACCACGCATCAGGGCCTCTTCCGTTCTGTTAAAGATGCTACCATCCGCAACCTCTATGTGCAGGGCGAAGCTATTTCAACGTCTATCCACTTCGGCGCCCTCATCGGTCAGGCTTACGGCACAGTGTTTGTGGAGAATGTCGTGACAAATGTCAATATCACAGGACAGATGAATCAGGTGACAGGCATTGGCGGTATGTTGGGTGCCAACTACGCACAGATTACCTTCAGCGACTGTGCAACCCTCGGCAAGATGGGTTATGCAGGCTCTTCCATGTACAGCAGCTTCTCGGGATGGTCGAATGGCGACTCCCACACCACGCTCAACAACTGCTACACGATGTGCAAGCTGACCGAAGGCACAGGCACAGGCAACTGCTTCACATTGACACACACTGGTGGCCCCGTCACCATCAACAACAGCTATTACCTCTACACGGTTGGCACATTACAGGGTACAGCCGTTACCGCAGACCAGATAGCAAGTGGCGAGCTTTGCTACAAGCTGAACGGTGACCAGAGCGTTATCGCTTGGTATCAGACGCTCGGAACCGATGCCACGCCTGTTCCTTTCTCCACTCATGCACAGGTTTATGCTACCGGAGCTGTACGCTGCGACGGCGAACCTTTGCCCGACAGCCCGATTGTATATACCAATACCGAAGGTTCTATCGAGTTGCCTCCCCACCAGTATGACGAAGACGGCATCTGCACAGTCTGCGGCAGCCCAAGGCAGAACGCCGACGGCTTCTACATCATCTCTGATGCCGAGAGATTCAACTGGTTCGCTGGTAAGGTGGCAAACGGCACACCTGGCCTTAAGGCCATCCTCGCAGCCGACATCAACCTGGCTGAAAGCGCATATCCCGACCTGATGGTTGGTACGGAAGCTAACCCATTCTTAGGTGTCTTCGATGGTGCAGGCCACACGATTACCTATAGCTATACCGTAGCCGACAAGTGGCGCGGACTGTTTGCTTTCGTCAAGGATGCCATTATCCGCAACCTGTATGTCGTGGGCGATGCATATGTGACGAATATCCACTTCGGAGCGCTCATCGGTCATGCCGATGGTGACGTGCTTGTGGAGAACGTGATAACAAATGTTGACATCACAGGTGCGATGAACCAAGTGACTGGCGACGGCGGTATGTTGGGTGCCAACTATGCTAACATCACCTTCAATAACTGCGCTACGCTTGGCACGCTCGGTTATCCCGGCAGCTCCATGTACAGCAGCTTCTCTGCTTGGTCGAACGGCAGCTCTTCCACAACGCTCAACAACTGCTACTCTCTCTGCGAACTTACTGAAGGCACAGGTACGGGCAACTGCTTCACCATGACTCATAGGAGCGGAACCGTTGTCATCAACAACAGCTACTACCTCAACTTGATAGGAACGTATGTTGGTGGTACACAGATTACCGCCGATCAGGTTGCCAACGGCGAGCTTTGCGCTATGCTGGGCAACGGCTGGTATCAGAACATCGGCGAGGATGCTTATCCCGTCTTCGACAAGACGCATAATGTCGTTAAGCAGATTACCGAAGCAGGCTATGCAACGATGTATATCCCCGATGCAGTGGCTGTTCCCGAAGGAGTTGGTGTCTTCACAGGCGAGTTCGAAGAGGATTACCTGAAGCTCAACGCTGTTGAGGGAACTGTTCCCGCTTGGGAGCCTGTCGTACTGAAGGGCGGTGCAGGCATCTATAGCTTCACTCACGCCGCAGGAGAGGAAATGACTGCCGAGATTGTCTTCGCAGACCTGGGCTTCGAGAATGCACAAGATCTTGGTATGTTTACTGTAGGTGGTCTGACCTTCAGCTTCGACCTGGGTACTAATGGCAACGGCAACACGCCCAAGTACTATACTAGTGGAGCAGCTGCACGTGTGTATGCTGGCAACACCATGACCATCTCTGCAACAGATGCTATCACAAACATTGAGTTTACCTTTGGTGGTAACAATTATGCTCCCAAGAGCGGCCAGTACGAGTTCAGCGAGGGCAGCTACGCTATGGCTACCAAGACATGGACTGGTGAGGCCAAGAGCTTGACAGCTACCAATACAGGCACTGGCCAGTGGCGTATTGTCAGCATGGTAATCACCTATACAGGTACTCCTGCCAACATCGCCGGCAACGTACTGAAGGGTGCTGCCGAGGATACAGAAGCAACCGGCAAGTATATTCTGGCTAAGCCCGAAGGCGCAGAGGTAGGCTTCTACCAGGCTACATCAGGCACCATCAAGGCTGGCAAGGCTTACTTGGAAAGCTCAAGCGGTGTGAAGGCATTCTACTTCGACGAGGATGATGCAACCGGCATTGAGAACCTTAATGACCTTAAGGACTCTAAGGACCTTAACGGTGCTATCTACAACCTCGCTGGCCAGCGCATCAGCAAGATGCAGAAGGGCATCAACATCGTGAACGGCAAGAAGGTACTCTATTAATTCAAAATGGATAAATTCAAAATTCAAAATTAATAGCCCGTTCGGGCGGATTTGCAATCCGACCGCAGAGAGTATAGGGATTTGCAATCCCGATATGTATTATCGCATTAAAAATGCTTATACTCTATGCTGGCGGATTACAAATCCGCCAGAACAGCGCCTCTCCCCAGCCCTCCCCTAAAGGGAAGGGAGAGCAAATTGTTAAATAGTAAATAGTAAATCGTTAAATTGTAAATTATGAAGACATATTTGATTCCTGCCTTGAAGGTGGAAGAGGCTCAGGCTGCACAGATGCTGGCAGAGAGCCTGGGAATTAACGGTGACCATAAAGTCAGCGGCAATGATGCACTGACCAAGGAAGACGTTTGGGACATCTTGGACGACGAGGAATAAAGCCTCAAAACACTCCACGTTGTCTTCATTGCTTCATCATGATAAAGCAATTGCTTCATCATGACTAAGCAATTGCTTGGTCATGACAAAGCAATCAACACTCCACGTTGTGTCGAAAAGAGTACCTTTCATGTTCATGTTGGAAACTTGAAAGGCGAAAGAAAAAAGGGCGTCCTTCCTGTATGAGGAGGGACGTCCTTTTTGTGTGAATTGATAAGCGCCGGAGCCTTTACTTCATTGGGAGGAAGCCGACACACCTCTTTATCATCTGCATGGTAGGAGTAGATGGCTCGGGCGAAGTGAGGTCGATTGTTCCGGCCGGGAATGTCACCTTGCCGATATACAGCATTCTGCTGTTATATTCGGCGGTCATTTGGACGGTCTTGGTGTAGCCTATGCCGTTGACAAAGAGACCTACGGTGCAGGGACCTTCTGTTACATAGTCGCACCATTCGTCGCCCCTGCTGCCATAGTAGTGCAGATAGATGTAGTAGACACCGTCGCTAACTGTATCCCAGTAGATGTTCTCGATGGCGGAACGGTTCAGGTCTCTGTCTTCGGTATTTTTAGAATTGATAAAGTATCCCACTGTGTTGTCGAAGTCCAGATAGCCGTCGGTGAAGGTGTTCCTTGGTTGGGCATAGTAGATGTGTCCTTGGCCTTCGGAGGAGAAGTAGGTCATGTTGTTGGTAAAGCCCGGCTCGAAGACGTGCAAGTCGATGTCTGCGCCATAGTGCCAGGTGAGTGTTGCCTTGAGCTTGCCGTTGCCGGAAACGATGGCGCCCTCTCCGTCCTTCGTGTTCTTGTCAGCCTGCTGGTCTGCGTCCCGGGTATCGTTGTTCACTGTGTTCTCCATGTCTGTGTAGCTCATGTCGCTCCATTGATCCAGACCGGGCACATCCTTGCCGATTTCGTCGAGGACATCCTGGAACTCGTCGTTTGTGACTTCCGTCACAGTGCTTCCGCTGTTTGCATAGCTGTCGAGGTCTTCAGAGAGCCATGATACATACTGTGGCACGTTGGCTGTTGGGCCGCTGAGTTCGCCACCGCCAGTCTGGATTATCTGGTTTACAAGAGTGATGGCAGGCAGAATGGCGGAGAGGTTGCCCATAGCCAGGCTCGTGTTGTCTCTGATGGGGTCGCCTGTCGGAGTGATGGCAGGTACTGCGGGGTTGTTCATCACGTTGGCAAAGAGCTGCTGCGTGGTGCCGTTGATGACGGTGACATCGACTTTCCCCGTGGTGGGGTTCTTGTGTACCACATAGGTGACACCATTGACGGTGATGCTGCGCACTTCCTCGCTGTCGTTGAAGAAGGCGGTGGCGGGGACGAGGTTCCCGTTCTTGTCGTTCAGCAGAATGTTCAGCTTTGAAACGATGTTGGAAGCGCTTCCGGTAACGAAGTACATGTTGCCCTTTCCGTTCACCATGGTAATCTTGTAGGTTGTGCCTTTGGTGAGGAAGAAGGTGCCAGTTCCGGAAGCGGCAGGATTTGTGGGCCATGTTTCCCAGTGGTTCTTACAGCAGGATGACACAGCAATCCCGCATAACATGATGAGCGCATACAGGCTCCAGTTACGTTTGAGAGTTTTCATAAAGGTTTTGGGGTTAGTTAGTTAAACAAATGATAATTTTATATAGAAGTGTTATATTTTCTTGCAAAGTTAGTCATTATTTTGACAACTTTTTAGTATTTCCGTCCTTGTTTCCTCTGTTTTTAACTTTATTTAACAAGCCAGGGGGCAGTTACACGCTATAGGAAGCGTTTGGAGATGGCGAAGATGCGTGAGCGGATGCGGCGCCTCGTGGGGAAGCGTTCTTTCCACAGCTCGGGGGTGAGTAGGGTGCAATGACGGTTGATGTCGTCATAGAAAATCTGCTGCAGCTCGTGTGTGGTGGCGGTGTCGAAGATGAAGGCGTTCACCTCGTAGTCGAAGCGGAGGGAGCGGGCGTCGAGGTTTGTTGTGCCGACGGTGCAGAAGAGGCTGTCAATCATCATCACCTTGCTGTGGTGGAAGCCGCCCCCGAAGTAGTACACCTCTGCACCGCGCTTCATGAGCTTTCGCATCTCGATGCCGATGACATCGTCGTCCACCTTGCTGTCGCTTTTCACGGACACCATGAACTGCACCCTGACGCCGCGCTCCAGTGCCTTTCGCAGCGATGCCCGCACCTCGCCGAAGAGCATCGCGTAGGGGTTGACAATCTGCACCAGGCGCTCGGCATTGTCGATGCAGGCGCAGTAGGTCTGCCGCATGATGCGCGGCGACTCACGTGGCCAGCGGGAGGCGAAAGCGACAACAGACCCTCTCCCTGCCTCTCCCTTGTAGGGAGAGGAGTATATACTCTCCCCCTGCAAGGGGGAGTTGGAGGGGGTCTGCCACATCTTCCAGAACAGCTCCTCGTATGGCTGCACGATGGGACCGCTCATGCGGATGTGCATGTCGCGCCACCGGCCCACCTTCGGCTTGCCGTGCAGGTAGTAGTCCGCCACGTTCATGCCGCCGGTATAGACCGTCTTGCCGTCGATGACGACTATCTTGTGGTGGTCGCGGTGCATGAGATGGTTAATCCAGGGGAAGCGCACGGGGTCGAAGGCGGCAATCTGTATGCCCGACTCGCGGATGCGTGCCTGCAAGGTGTCGGAGAGGGGCTGGTCGCTGCACTTGTTACCGAAGCTGTCGAAGATGATGCGCACCTCCACGCCCTCGCGGACTTTCCGGCGGAGCTTCTCAAGGAGAGCGCCGCAGATGCTGTCCTGCTGGAACTTGTAGTAGTCCATCAGGATGTACTTCTCGGCGTGCTCCACAGCCTCGAAGAGATCTCGGAACTTGATTTCGGCCGTGGGCAGGATGCGTATGTCGTGGGCTTCATAGAAAGACAATCCCATCCGCAGGAAGTCGCGCTTGGTGCGCTCGGCGGAGTTTTCGGCCCTTGCAAGAAGGCAGAAGAGGATGGCGAAAGCAAAAAGGGAATATCTTTTCCAGTTCATTGCCTACAAAAGTACGAAATAATTCTTAATTCTTCTTTCTTCTTTCTTAATTTATTTGTACTTTTGCACAAGAAAAGGAAAATGGGAGTAAAATATAACCACGGATTACACGGAATGAACGGATTAAGAGTTAGTGATTTCTTTCGGATTAAGCTGATTCTCGCTGGCAAGTCCGACCATCGAGAACTGACCGAGGGGAATCTGCTTAATCCGAAACAAATAGAAGTCAGATTATAAAATCTGTTAAATCCGTTAAATCCGTGGTTAAAAGAACTCCTGAAACTTAAATAAACAATGTTATGAGTAAAGTAGTCGTTAGCTCGTTTGAGGACTTCCAGCAGTACGAGGGACAGGAGCTGGGTGTTAGTGATTATGTGGAACTCAGTCAGGAGCGCATCAACATGTTTGCCGATGCTACGCTCGACCACCAGTGGATTCATGTCGATACGGAGAAGGCAAAGCAGGAGAGCCCCTTCGGGCAGACCATCGCCCACGGCTACCTGACCTTGAGCATGCTGCCGCACTTGTGGGACCAGATTATCGAGGTACACAACCTGGAGCGCATGATGAACTACGGCATGGACCGCATGAAGTTTGCCATGCCTGTGCTGAGCGGTCAGCACATCCGCATGAAGACTAAGCTGGAAGAGCTTGCCAACCTGCGCGGCGCCATCAAGACGACCATCAAGTTCACCATCGAAATCCAGGAAACAGGGAAAAAGGCGCTCGAAGGGCTGGCAACATTCATCTACTACTTCAAAGGGTGAAAAGGTGAAAAATTGAAAGGGTGAAAGCGACAGGCTCTTTCAACTTTTAAGATTAAAATAGTTCCAGCTGTATGTGGTGCGGATTGGGTTGTGGCTTAGCCTGCTCCTTGTGTGCCTCATAGCGGATAGCATTGTCCAGAAAGAGGTCGAGCTGGATGGCGAAGTCCGCCTTCATGGCGTAAGTGCCATAACTTGTGCGCAGGAAGGGCGACTCGCTGTGCCTGCTTTGCTCCCACAGGTAATAGCCGATGCTGTCGCGTATCTCGCTGTAGTCGATGTCCGTGACAAAGAAATCGGCGTGCTTGTTGTAGATCCTGCGTGCGATATTCTTGATGCGCAGCCCTTCCCGCCCGCATTCAAGCAGAATCTCTATAATGTCCCTATGGTAGATGTTTTTCACTTTCGTTTAAGCGCAAGCGGTGCTTCACCCTGCAAATTTACTCATTTCTGTGCAAAGATACGAAAAAACTATGAACTATGAACTATGAACTATGAACTTTTTTGTATCTTTGCCCAAAGAAACGCACATATTATATATATATAATGTATAAGATAAAGACATTGCTGCTTGTATGCAGTACGCTCCCTTTGCTTGCGTCTTGCCTCAAGGATCCGGAGACGCATCAGCTCACACCCATTGAGAGTTCTTTGGTTCTTTATGCCGACCAGACAACAGACTCGCTACGCTTCTACACGTTCGATAGCTGGAAGGTGACACCGCAGGCAGACTGGATAACTGTCCTGGGTTCTCCGCAGTCGGATTTGAACTATAGTTACACGAAGCGCTACCTTTGCAGGGTGATGTTGTCATTCATGCCCAACACCACAGGGCGGACGCGCATTGGCTCGGCGCTCGTCCAGTCGTACGAATATGCCTACTCCGCTCCCTTCGTGCAGCTCGGCGTGCTCAGGCTGACGCACCCCGGCTATACCGTCGACTCCTGGCTCGATGAGCAAAGCCGCATCCCCGATGTCGCCCACTATGAGCTGAAAGACAGTGCGCATTGGACAGCCGACTCTATCTGCTTCAGCGTAGAGAACAACTGGGATCTTGTCTATGCCGACGAGACAGTCCCTGACTGGCTCCAGTTCGACAAGAGTACCGGTCGGCCGAGGGAGCACCATCGCGTGAACCTCACGCTGACTCCCAACACCGACACCGAGAACGGACGGGAGGCAAGGCTGAAGCTCATCAGCGGCGAAGTCTCCAACATCATTATTGTCCGCCAGCTTCCCGCAAAGAAGAACGAATAGCATTACCGACAGTTATGCAGTACGAACTCTTCAGCGATACAGACTTCCAGCAGGAAACACCCTTCACAGGGCGCTCTGTCTGCGTGCTTGGCAGCTTCCGCATGACCTCCAAGGCTTTGCGGCAGAAGCTTCTGGCGCTTGGCGCAGACATCAGGCAGGGGTTGAGCCGCAATGTCCATTATGTGGTGCTTGGCAAAGACATTCCTGCCAGTTCTCTCGAACAGCTAAGCCAACTGGCTTATAATGGCTATAACCCGAAGACATTGAGCGAGGCTGACCTTGAAAACATCCTGCAAGGGCACTACGGCTCTTATGCCGTCCCGGAGCAAATCACGAAGGACTTGCACCTGACGCTCCAGCACTACCTCAATGCCCAATTGCATTATGACGACGGTCGCATGAACCCGCTTTACATGAAGGAACTTTATTTGGCTCCCGATATGCCGGCCAGCTTCTATCAGATGCTTGGCAACCGAGGCGTCTATGCCAATGCCTACATCGACGACACGACAGATGCCTTGGTTATCAGCGATGCCTCTCTGCAGCGGCTTCGCGACGGGCAGACCGACGACAGCCTTCACTACATCGAACAATGCTACAATCAAAGCCGCTCACAGGCCTTCCGCTATGTCATGACCAGCGAGGGTGAACTCCTGGCGTGGTTAGGCCTCCCCTAACCCCTCCAAGGAGGGGAGAATAAATTGTAAATTGTTAAATTGTAAATGATAAGGTGTTAGGAACAATCATCAATACTGTCACCATCCTGGCGGGAGGAACCTTCGGCGCTTTGGTGCGCTCCGGCATCGGGGAGAAGTACAAGAAGGCTTTGTTCGACGGGCTTGGGCTTTGCTGTATCGTGCTCGGGGTGAATGCCTCGCTGCCCAACATGGCAAAGAGCGAATACCCTGTACTCTTCATCCTGAGCCTTGCCATCGGAGGTCTGATTGGTACGAAGCTTGACCTTGCGGGACGTGTTGAAGGTGACCCCCAAAGAGGGAGTGGGGAGGGGGCCTCTGGCCTCGTGACTGGTTGTCTTCTCTATTGCATCGGTACGTTTTCTATCGTCGGCCCTGTGCTTTCGGCGCTCTCACCGACGCAGGGCTGGGCTTGGGGCGAGTCTGCCAACACCTTCTTATACACCAATGCGACGCTCGATTTTGTCACTTCGGCCGTCCTCGCCGCCTCGTATGGCTGGATAATGCTTCTTGCCGCCCCTGTGTTGTTTTGCTGGCAAGGCATGTTCTATGCCATCGGCTACTTTTGTGGCGGCGGTATGCCGGAACCCATGCGGGTGGAGCTTAGCATCGTGGGCGGCGTACTCATCCTCAGTTCCGGTCTCAGCATCCTTGGCATCAAGGATTGCAAGACGGTCAACCTGCTGCCAAGCCTGCTGGTTCCCGTTGTGTTTTATCTGATAAAATAAGGAATCCCGCAGCGGCTTGACCGTTACGGGATTCTTCTTTTCGGCGGAGGTGCCTGGCGGATTCGAACCGCCGTGCATGGTTTTGCAGACCACTGACTAAGCCACTCATCCAAGGCACCAAATGCATTTACAATTTGACGATTTACAATTTACAATTGCTCCTGCCGTTCAAATTGCGGTGCAAAGGTACGAAGATTAATTCAAAATTCAAAATTAATAAATTCAAAATGGCAAGAGAAGCCTGCAATTTAACATTTGTTTGCAGTAAATAGAGTTAGCGAAGGACTTTTCTTCCGCTCTGGATATAGATGCCGTGAGGCAAGTTCTTGTCGGTAATCTTGCGTCCGCTCAGGTCATAGAGGGCAGCATCCTCGTTATGAATCTTGAATTTTGAATTTTGAATTGAGGCAATACCTGTCGCATAGTCTTGGGCAGCCTGGTAGGCAGCTTCGAGATTCGTTATGGCTTTCCTGTACTCTGCGGTGGTGTAGCTGCTTGGGTTGGCAAGAATCTCTTCTGCCTTGGCCATTGCCGTGTTGAAGCTGGACAGTTCGTCATCCTGCTCGTGCCCCGGCTCTATGCTGAAGTTACTGCACTCAGTGTAGAGTGTGCCGAGGTCGTAGCGGTCGGTGATGGCTCTGCACATTCGGGCAGAGTTCTCCATTAGTGAGGCACCGCAGCAAGCCGCTCCCATCGAGGCATCCGAATCGGCACCTGTGTAGGGCTTCGTCCAATCCCAGTTGCAGAAGACAATGGGGTAGCGCGAGATGTCGAGGTTGCTCCACATGGTTGTCGTGTTCTTCTGGATGAACTTGTAGAGGTTGACGCGGTTGGAGGCGGGCATGTCCTCGTCGAGCACATAGTTGACGGCGTAGGGGATGAGGATGGCCTTGAAGATGCTCTGGTCGCCGTTATGCCCTTCGTCGCGCAGGATGTTTTGCCCGTTGGTGCAGCGACCGCTTGTAAAAGCATAATTTAGATAGGTATAGGCAAGCGTCTTGTACTTGCTCTTGATGGCTGCCGATTCGTCGGTGACGTGGTAGAGGATGCGGCAAGCCTCGCCGAAAGTGCCTTGTGTATAGGTCAAAGGCGGCTCCTCCACACGTCCGTCGCTCTTGACAATCTTCTTCGAGGTGTAGGCATAGAGCTTCTTGGCATAGTCGAGGTACTTCTCTGTGCCGTACTTCTGATAGAGCTTAGCTGCGATCAGTGTCGCGGGCGACTGCGTACAAGCGTTCGGCCCGCTGCCTGCGTCCGTGTTCCAGGGAAGCCAAAGTCCGCCTGTCTCTTCATCCTCGTTGGCACGCTGGATGATGTAGTTGTCAAAGACATTTTTCGCGGCTGTCAAGTATTTTGTGGTTCCTGTTGCCTCGTACATGTGGAAGAGGGTAAGGGTAATCCAGCACATGTCGTCGGTATAGGGATTCTCGAACATGCGGTATGAGCCGTCCGAGGTGCTTGCTCCGGAATAGTTGTTGGCCTTGTTGTTGTACCAGCGTGTCATGTAGGCCTTGTACGTGTTGGCAAGCTGGTTGTCGATGCCCTTGTGCCTTTGGTAATTATAGATGACGACATCGATGGCGTGTGCCTGCGTCCAGTAGGCATTGAAGGCATAGTATTTGTATCGGTCGTTGAAAATACCTTTGTCCTTAATCATAAAAGACTCGATGAAGGCTTTGGTCAGGGAGTCGGCCTTCGTCTCGTAGGTGTCCTTCACGTATTTATAAAGGTTCTTGATGCCTGTCGTCTGGGCAAAAGTCATTGACCATTGACCATTGGCCATTGACCATAGAACCAGAAGCAGGAACGTAACAAATCTTCGAAACATCTTTTTACCTTAATTAAACAAGAAGTTAGAGAAGTTAAAGGAGTTAAAGAAGTCAAAGGACAATACTTTGGGCTGCTGTATTCCCAAACGCAAAACTATTGTCCTTTAACTTCCGTGGCTGAAAGCCACATAACTTCTTTAACTTCTATAACTCCCCCAAAAGAATTACTTCTTCAGCAAGTCACGAATCTCAGTCAGCAGCTTCTCTTCTGCGCTTGGTTCGGGAGCGGGAGCAGGTGCCGGAGCTTCTTCCTTCTTGCGGGACAGGGCTGCAATGCCTTTCACCATGAAGAAGATACAGAGAGCGATGATGAGGAAGTCCACCACGTTCTGGATGAACTGGCCGTACTTGAGCACTGCAGCACCCTCGCCCTCGCCAATCTGGAAGGCCAGGTTTGCGAAGTCGACATTGCCCGTTGCCATGCCGATGAGAGGCATCAGCACGTCGTCGACCAGGCTGCTGACAATCTTGCCGAATGCACCGCCGATGATAACACCGATAGCCATGTCCATCACATTACCTTTCAGCGCGAACGCCTTGAAATCTTGAATAAATGACATAGTGATTTACAATTAAACGATTTACAATTACTTTATTTGTTTTACATTATTTCCTGCACAAAGATATAAAAAAATGCAAAATGGAGAAAGCAGAATGGGGAATTATTGTGCTTAATCTTTAATTTTTCAATGTTCATTGTTCATTGTTCAATAAAAATATTGTATCTTTGCAGCGCAAATAAGGAAAAAGTGAAGAAAACAGTCGTTCATGTTACAATTTACTTGCTTATGATGCTTGTCGTCATGGCTTGCAAGTCGGCACACTATTGTAATTGCGGCTGAACTCACGTCCCTATTGACTTATAAACTTATAAACCAATAAATTCACAAACTCATTAACTAACTAAAATCCAAAAAGAAAATGGCAAACGTAAAAGTCGCTATCAACGGTTTCGGCCGTATCGGTCGCCTCGCTTTCCGTCAGATGTTCGAGGCTGAAGGTTATGAAGTAGTCGCTATCAACGACCTCACCAGCCCCAAGATGCTGGCTCACCTCCTCAAGTATGACACCGCTCAGGGTGGTTTCTGTGGCAAGTTCGGTGAGAACAAGCACACTGTAGAGGCTGGTGAGGACTACATCGTTGTTGATGGCAAGAAG
>JAFXZK010000051.1 GCA_017541265.1 Bacteroidaceae bacterium
AATCACTACATAACCCTGCGAAGCCATGATCATAAAGTTCCAACGGTAGCTCCAGAACTGACTGACAGCACTTTGCGGACCGCCTTCGCAGAAGAGGAGCGTGGGATATTTCTTCGAAGCGTCAAAATGAGGAGGCAGAATCACCCAGGTCAGCATCTCCTTTCCGTCGGTGGTCTTCACCCAACGCTGTTCTATGGTGGGCTTCGCCAACTGGTCGAGGATGTCCTTGTTCACTTCGGTCAGCTGCTTTATCTGTAGCCCCCCTACGTTTTCTTTGAAAGTGGGAGCGTCGAGACTGTCTGTCTCCTCCCCCTCGGGGGAGGTTAGGAGGGGGCTGTCCCCTGGTGTCACGGCATAGAGGTCAGCAGGAGCCGTAAAGCTATGACGTTCTGCAAGAATCTGCTTTTCGCCAAGCATTTGGAGAGAACCAAAGTCGGCCCAGTCGTTGGAGAGTTGCTCTACGACACCTTCCAAGTTCGTCCTGTAGAGGTTCTCCGTGGCGTGCCATACTGCTATAAAATATAATGTATAGGAATCAGGTGCCCAGCAGAAGTCATCGACGCTAGAGTCGAGCGACTCCGTGACGTAGGTCTTGGTGCCTTCCTTCAGGTCGTAGATGCAGAGGCGCTGGCGGTCGCTCTCGTATCCGTCGCGCTCCATCGAGAGCCAAGCCACGTAGCGTCCGTCGGGAGAGAATTTCGGATTGAGGTCATAGCCGACGTTGCTGTCTTTCAAGTTCGTGTTGATGAACTGGTCCTTGAGTGTCTTGGTGGGATTGCAGATGTGGTCGGGACTGTCAACAAAGCCTCCATCGGGCACGACGTCGAACTCGCCGCAGTTCTTGCAGAGGTTCCTTGTCTTGCTCATGTCCTTGCTTTCCGCATCATAGAGGAAGATGTCGGAGTCTGTGGAGATGCTGTAGTCGATACCAGTCAGGCAGCGGCAAGTGAAGGCTATGAACTTCGAGTCAGGACTCCAAGCCAGTTGCTCGATGCCGCCGAACGGTTCCATCGGGCACTCGTAGGGATAGCCGTCGAGGAGGTCCCTTTCGTTGACTATTGACCATTGACCATTGATTTCGGCAAGGAACGGGTGCTGGATGCTCTCCACATAGTGGTCCCAATGGCGATACATCAAATCGTTCACCACTCGACCGGTCGCTTTGGGCAGGTCTTCGGGGTTCTTCTGGATGATTTCATTGAAGTCGATGCTCTTCAAGAGGATAGCCTTCTTGCCATCAGGAGCGAAGAGGAAGCCCTCGACCTTGCCTTCGGTCTCGCTCATCTGCTTGCGGCCGTTGCCGTCAAAGCCCATCTTCCAAACCTCACCCTCACGGAGGAAAGCGATGGTCTCGTTGTCCAGCCATTGCACGTCGGTCTCGTTCTCGGCATCGGTTGTCAGTTGTCGTTGCTCGCTGCCGTCGGCGTTCATCATCCAAAGGACTTGGTGGCTCTTGTTCTCCGCCACGCTGTAATAGCCCATCTGGAAGGCAATGTGCTTGCCGTCGGGCGATGCCTGATAGCCACCGATGCGGCTCATTGCCCAAAGAGCCTCAGGCGTCATCAAGTCGCCTTCGAGCTGTACGGTTTGCTTCTCGATGTTCACCTTGTCACTTTCCTTCTGTGTGCCACATGCTGTACAAAGCAAAGTTGCAGCCATAATCGTTAGTATCTTTTTCATCATCTATTATTTTTCACTCTTTCACCTTTTCAACTTTTCACTCTTTCACCTTTTCCTCGCCTGTTCCTGCTGCATCTTCTGCAGGGCTTCGAGGCGTGCCTGCAAGCCCGACACCTTCTTGGGGTCGTTCTTGTGCTGCTCGTGGTATGCCTCAAGGCCGGCAAGGAGCTTCTTGTCGTCGGTTGACCAACGCAGATACCACATCGTGAGGATGCTGATGAGGCCCGACACGAAGTAGTAGTAGCTCAAGCCGCTGCTGTAGCCGTTGAACATGAAGAAGAACATCAGAGGCATGAGGTACATCATCCATTGCATCATCTTCATCTGCTGAGCCTGTTCGCCTGTGAACTGGTTCTGCTGCTGGCGCATCGAAATCCAGGTGTTGATGAGGTTCGTCGCACTAAAGAGGACGCAGAAGATGCTCAGGTGGTTGCCGATGAGGGGCAGGTCGGTGCTCCAGCGGATAAGGTCGTCATAAGCAGAGAGGTCGTCGGCCCAGAGGAAGCTCTCGCCGCGAAGGTCGATGGCGTTGGGAATGAAGTTGAACAATGCAATCCAGATAGGCGCCTGTATGAGCATCGGCAGACAGCCACCCATTGGGCTGACACCGTACTGGCTGTAGAGTTGCATCATGGCCTGCTGCTTCTGCATCGCCTGGTCGGGATTGGGATATTGCTTGGAGAGCTCGTCGAGCTTCGGCTTGAGCACACGCATCTTGGCACTGCTCATGTAGCTCTTCTTCTGTGTCGGCCAGACTGCCACCTTGACGATTACCGTCAGCAGGAAGAGGACAAGTCCCATTGGCAGACCGGCATGTTTGAGCCAGTCGAAGATGTAGAGGATGGACCAGCGGTTGATGAAGCGGAATATCCACCAGCCTAAGTAAACGAGTTCGTCGAGGTCGGCATCCGAGCCGTAAGCAGTCATCTTGCTGTGGTCCTTGAGGATATGGAAGTCATTCGGGCCGAGGTACAGCTGGAGCTTCGTCGGCTTGTTGGCTTCGAAGTCAATCTGTGCCGAAGCCTCGTACTCCTTGAGCCAGCCTTCGTAGTTGTTGCCGAGCTGTGTTGTGGTGAGCGATGCCTTTGTCATAGGCTTCTCGGCAATGAGGACGGCGCTGAAGAACTGGTTCTTGAAGGCAATCCACTCGAGAGGTTCCTCGATGTCCTTGGTTTCGTTGCTCGTCTCGCTGAGGTGCTTCACGCTCTTGTCCTGACGCTTGTAGGTGAGCGAGCTGTAGCGGTTCTCGAAGTCGGCACCCTTCTCCTGCTGCAGGACGGTGGCCTTCCAGTCGAGGAGCAAGGCGGACTGTCCGGGCATCGTCATGCCTTCCAGGCCCTTTGCCGTGATGTCCATGTCGAGCATGTAGGCATCGGGGCGAAGCGTGTAGCGCACCTGCAGCTGCTTGCCTTCCTGCTCTACGGCGAAGGTGACGCTGTTGTCTGTCTGCTCGGTGACGTTGAACGTGAGGTCAGCGAGGCAGAGATTCTCCTGCTTGAGGGGCAGGGTGAGCTTCATCGAAGCGTCTTCCCTGCCGAGAATCACGACGTCGCCTTCTCTGCGACGGCTCTTGTAGCCGATGATTTCAGCGTCTTCCACTACGGCACCCTTGCTGTTGAGGTTCACCTTAACCTTATTGTTCTGAAGCGTGATGCGCTGTCCCTCGCCGCTCAGCTGCGAGAAGAAGAGGGCGTTGCTGTCGGCGATGGCTGGCTTGGCAGTCACCTCAGCGGCTTTGGCTTGTTCGGCTGCTGCCTGTTTCTGCTGCTCTACGGCTGCTATGCTGTCCCTTTCCGCCATAGCCGCAAGTTCTTCCTTGCTGGGCTGGCTGTACCAACTGAAACCGATTACGACGAGAGCAATGAGTATGAAACCTGTAATTGTGTTCTTATCCATATTTTTATTAATTTTGGGCGCAAAGATACGATTAAATTAAGAATTAAGAAAGAAGATTGAAGAATTATTGGCTTTAAGAAGAAAATTATGGAGATTGATTTATGAATTATGAATTATTTTATATCTTTGCACAAAATTTGAACAAATGAAGCGTATTGCATTACTTTTCTGCATCTGCCTGATGGCACTCGAAGGGAACTCAGCCGTCAAGGTGAAAGCCGATAAACGAGCCGTAGCGGCCGACTCTGTCAGCCTGCTGACAAACTACATGAAAGCCCTCGACGCGCTGGCTAAGGAACGTGACTCTCTGAATGCTGTTGCCGCTACACCAGTGCCCAACCCCTACTACTACCAGCTCCTCACCAGTCCGGCGCTCTACAGCTCGTCGCTCGAACAGATGCTGAGGCAGTCCGACACCAGCAGCAACGACCCGCAAATCCAGCGCCTCTATTCCGTCCGCAAGATGCTCTCGTCGCTCTACACACAAGCTCCGCAGTTGGTGACGCAGACAGAAGACGACATCAAGGCACAGGTAGCCATCCGCAGCGACGTGAACGATAAGCTCCAGGCATCCGACAAACTGGCCGACAAGGTGGCCGCTGCCACGCTGGCACCCGAAGTGGACGGAAACGTGGAGGTCATCACCCGACGTCCCAACTTCTGGAAGTTCTCGGGAACCACTTCGCTGCAATTTGCTCAGAACTACATCTCGGACAACTGGTATAAAGGCGGCGAGACCAACTGGATAGGCAATTTCGACCTCACATTGCATGCCAACTACAACGACCAACGCAAGATAACCTGGGAGAACACGCTAGATGCGCAACTGGGTTTCCAAACGACGGAGACCGACGAAAAGCGCACT
>JAFXZK010000052.1 GCA_017541265.1 Bacteroidaceae bacterium
GTAGAGGGCATTTGGCGGCAAACATTGGAGCATATTATAGTTGAAATGCATGATGCGGGTGGGGAAATACTTGTTTTGGTACGTTTTGGTGTACAGTTCCTTGACACGTGGGTTCTCTGGGTCAACAATCCATAGACGGGTGGCCAGATATTCGAGGTCTTCTGGAAAGATATCCTCTGGCATCAGCTCTATGGCGCGAGGGATGTTATCTCCCCGCTTGGCAGCCTCGTCTGTACTCAGACAGAAACGACCTTTGCAGAGGTTCAGCACGAAGCTGTCGGGCAACGTGGCTTCCATCTTGCGGAGTACATCAGCCGTTCTGGTTTCGTCATTAATTATTCCCCATCCATTGGTAAACTGGTCGTGATAATAGGTGGCGAGAAAGAGGTTGCGCCAAGCCCATTGGTCCTGCGGGTTGGCATCCACTATCTTCTGCCAAGCCTCAGCCTGAGCCGCATACCATTCCGGCTCATATTTGTTGGCTACGAACGATTCCACCGTCTCTGCCTTCTGCGCAAAAGCGAGTGTTCCCCACATCAGCGCGTATGCAATAATGATTGTCCTTTTCATATTCTTAATCTTTGACTATTCATTTTTAATTATACCTGTTTTTGAGGCGCTCTCATTATTGCAAACACCTGAAAACGGAAATCGTTCAGTAATAGCCAGAGATTAGGAAGAAAAAGTCAGAAGACAGCGCGAACGATTTGGCAGACGTTGGTGGGGTTGGACATGGTATAATAATGTATGGCGGGGAAGCCGTGCTGGAGGAGGTCGCGGCTCTGGCGGATGGCCCAGTCGATGCCAAGTTGGTAGGCGTCATCGGCGTTTCGCGTCTGTTCTAAGAGGCTGACAAGTTCTTGCGGGATGTCAATGTGGAAGCTTCGCGGCAGCAGGTCGATTTGCTTCTTTGTCGAGATAGGCTTGAGGCCGGGGATGATGGGAACGGTGATGCCTGCCTTTCGGCAGAGGTCAACAAAGCGGAAGAAACGCTCGTTGTCGAAGAACATCTGCGTGACGATATAGTCCGCTCCAGCCTCCACTTTTTGGCGAAGATGCTGGATGTCGGTCTCGAGGTTGGCGGCCTCGAAGTGCTTCTCGGGATAAGCTGCCACGCCTATGCAGAAGTCGGTACAGAGTCCGTTCGTCACCGTGGGGTCAAGGTACTGCCCGCGATTCAGGTCGCTTATCATGCCGACGAGTTCTAAGCTGTGCGAGAAGCCGTCGGGTTCGGGCAGGAAGTGCTTTTGTCCGGGGAGCGCGTCGCCGCGCAAAGCCATGATGTTGGTGATGCCGAGGAAGTGGAGGTCCAGCAGTTCGCTCTCCACATGGCTGCGCGAGGAACCTCCGCAGATGACGTGCGGCACTATCTCCAGCTCGGGGTAGCGGCGCATGATGGCAGCCACGATGGCGACTGTGCCGGGGCGCTTGGCGAGCGTCATCCGCGTGTAGGTGCCGTCGCCATTGGGCACAAATTCAATCTCGTCGCGGTGACAGGTGATATTGATGAAGGGAGGCTGGAACTCCATCAGTGGGTCGAGGCTCTGATAGAGGCGGTTTGCGTCGCTGCCCTTCAGGGGAGGAACAAGCTCGAAGCTGGCGAAAGGCTTTTCTGCGGAACGGAGAATGTCGATGACTTTCATGTTATTCTTGGCGTTATTACGTTATACCGTTATATCGTTATAACGAAATTATTGGTTTGCAATGAACTTTGATAAGAGCTGTTCGCCTTCCTCGATGCTGATGCCGCGACGCTGGCAGTAGTCGGCAAGCTGTTCTCGGTCGATGCGCCCCACGGGGAAGTACTTGGCTTCGGGGTGGTTGATGAAGAGGCCGCACACAGAAGTCGAGGGCATGATGCTGTAGTGGTCGGTCAGAGTGACGTCGAGCTTCTCTTCTGCCTTCAGCCTGTCGAAGACGATACGCTTGAGCGAGTGGTCTGGGCAAGTGGCGTAGCCGAAGGCGACTTTTAACCTTTTAACCTTTTCATCGAGCCATTCCGCACCAGCTTCAGCCAAACGGGCACAGAGAGCATGAGCCATCAAACGCTCGGTTTCATCGGAAAAATCCTGTGTCGGACGGGCTGTAACCAGGAACAATCCGATGGGGGAGGGCACTTCTTCGTCGAAGTAGTCTGCGAGGCAGCGGTAATGGTATGCGGCTGTTTGGCTGCGAAGCATCGGCAAGAGCTGTCCGTCTTCGCAGAGCACGATGTCGTTCCCCCTTCTGATTGCAGCTTCTTCCTTATATAAAGCTTCTACTTTTAGCTTGTCTTCCTGTATGAGTGTCTCAAGAAATTTCTTGCCTTCGCGCAGTGTCTTCTCTGCCTCGGGGTTGACAAGGAGCTGTGGCAGCGTCTCTCCCTTGAAGCCCCAGAACAGCAGGAACATCCGCCAGTCGATGAGAGGAAGGAGTTTGGTTAATTGAACATTGAACATTGAACATTGTTCCGCCTGCGCCTGAGCTTTGCGAAGAACATTCACCTTTTCACCTTTTAACTTTTTCACCTTTTCACAGAGGCGGTTGGCCTCTTGATAGGGTGTAAGTGGTGCATGATGCTCGTCCCAGGCATCACGAATCTGCTTCTGTTCTTCCTTAATTTGCTCGATGAAATGGGCAGAATTTGTAGTTAGCCGCTTTGCCAGCACAGAGGTATGCGAAGCATCACCGCCATAAAGAACAAGGCCATCGTAGAGCGGAGCCAGCTTGACTGCTGTGTGAACGGCAGAAGTCGTTGCGCCGCCCACGAGGATAGGCACGTTGAGGTGTTCCCTTTGGAACATCTCGCAGAGCTTCTCCATCTCCTTTAGTGAAGGAGTGATGAGACCGCTGATGCCGACGAGGACAGGCTTGTGTTGCCGCGTCGCGTCTAGAATTGTCTCGCAGGGCACCATAACACCGAGGTCGATTACTTCGAAGCCGTTGCACGCAAGCACGATGCTGACGATGTTCTTGCCGATGTCGTGTACGTCGCCGTTGGCTGTGGCGAGGACTACGCAAGGAAAGCCCCCCTCTGACTCCCCCGAGGGGGAGGAAGAGTCCTGTATCGGGAGCAGCGCCACCGCGTCCTTCATTACTTGCGCCGATTTGACAACCTGTGGCAAGAACATCTTCCCTTCGCCGAACAAGACACCAATGTGTTCCATTGCCTGCATTAGAGGGCCTTCGATGACCTTAATCGGCTCACCGTACTTGGCAAGCGCTTCGGGGATGTCTTCTGCAAGATGAGAGCTGTCGCCCTTGGTTAAGGCAGACAAGAGACGTTGCTCGACAGCCCCCTCCCTTCCCTCCGTCGCAAGCTCCCCAATTGCTCCGCTACCAACGGGCAATTGCCCCCTTTGGGGGAGTGCTTCATTGCCGCTGCCTCTTCCTTGTCCCTCCCCCAAAGGGGGAGCGGGGAGGGGGCAGTTTAATAGCCTTTCCGTCGCTTCGTCGTCGGTGTTCAGGATGACATCCTCGACCGCATGCAGCAGGCGAGGCTCGATGTCGTCATAGACTTGCAGCATCGATGGATTGACGATTGCCATGTCAAGCCCTGCGCGGATGGCGTGGTAGAGGAACACCGAGTGCATCGCCTCCCTTACCTTATTATTACCACGGAAAGCGAAAGAGAGGTTGCTCACGCCGCCGCTTGTTTTCGCGTAGGGCAGGTTCTGCTTTATCCATTCCACGGCGCGGATGAAATCGACCGCGTATGCCTGATGCTCCTTGATGCCCGTTCCGACGGAAAGAATGTTGACGTCGAAGATGATGTCCTGTGGCGGGAAACCTATTCCGACGAGCAAATCGTAGGCACGACGGGCGATGACAATCTTCCTTTCGTAGGTCGTTGCCTGCCCTTCCTCGTCGAAAGCCATCACAACCACTGCGGCACCCAACTGCCTCAGGTCAAGGGCTTTGGCAAGGAAGTCCTGCTCTCCTGCCTTGAGGCTAATGGAGTTGACGATGCACTTGCCCTGTGCGTTCTTCAGTCCGGCGAGGATTGTCGGCCAGTCGCTGCTGTCAATCATCAGGACGGCCTTGCCCACGGCAGGCTCTCCGCTGATGTGTCGGCAGAAGGTTTGCATTTCCTCCCGGCTGTCGAGCATCGCGTCGTCCATGTTGATGTCGATGACCGTCGCTCCGCCTTCTATCTGTTGTCGTGCCACGGAGAGTGCCTCGCCGTATTGCTTCTCTGCGATGAGGCGGGCAAAACGACGGGAGCCAGCCACGTTCGTGCGCTCCCCGACGTTCGTGAAGTTCTGTGTCTCGCGGTCGATAAGCAATGGTTCCAAGCCCGACACCCTCAGCTTCTTATCGGCAGAGGGAATGGTTCGCGGCTTGATGTCGCGAAGGGCTTCGGCTATCGCCTTGATGTGATGCTCGTCAGTACCACAGCATCCTCCGGCGATGTTGACAAGTCCGTCTTCCGCCATCTTGCGGAGATGTGCGGCGGTATAGTCGGGAAGTTCCTC
Organism: Bacteroidaceae bacterium; assembly: GCA_017541265.1. GTDB lineage: Bacteria > Bacteroidota > Bacteroidia > Bacteroidales > Bacteroidaceae > Physcousia. The sequence continues at coordinate 4,455 of JAFXZK010000052.1, forward strand.
GTATTCGCCCATCTGATTGGGCAAGCCGGCATTGGGATAGATGGAAATAGGAAGAGGAACATTGGCAGAGAGCTGTTCGACGAAAGGCCGCAAGTCTGTGACACCGAACGAACAGTTCAAGCCAAAGCTGAGGAGATAGGGATAATGACAGACACTTGTATAGAAGGCCCACAGCGTCTGACCTGTGAGAGTCCGCCCGCTGCGGTCGTTGATGGTGACCGATACCATGACGGGAATTTCCCGATGGAATCGGCGATTTATGTCACTTATGGCATAGAGGGCGGCCTTCGTGTTGAGGGCATCGTAGCACGTTTCAAGGAGGAGGAAATCCGCTCCGCCTTCGAGCAGAGCTTCCGCCTGCTCCCTATAAGCCTCCGCCATTTCGTCGAAAGAAACGGCTCTCCGCGCAGGGTTGCCCATGTCGGAGGGCAGTGTCAGCGACTTCGCCGTCGGTCCCATCGAGCCGGCAACGTAAATCCTTTTTTTATTGAAGATTGAAGATTGAAGATTGAGGTGATGACCGTTTTCAATTTTCAATGTTGAATTTTCAATGTAATTATCTGCCACCTCTCTTGCCAGCCTTGCTCCTTCGCGTGCCATCTCTGCGGCGATGTCCGCACAGCCGTATTCCTGCTGGCTGATGCGGTTGGAGGAGAAGGTGTTTGTGGCGATGATGTCGGCCCCCGCTTCGATGTAAAGGCGGTGGATGTCCTTGATGACTTCGGGTGCTGTGAGGCAAAGCACATCGTTGTTGCCCACCAGCGACACCGGCCACGACGCGAACCTTCCCTTGTGAAAGCTCTCCGCCGGAAGCCCGAAAGCCTGAATCCTTGTGCCCATCGCCCCGTCCATAATCAGGATGCGCCGGGCTAAACAATCCCTTATTTCCTTAAACGTCTGCTCCATTTCGGTTGCAAAGGTACAAAAAAGATTAGAGATAAGGGATTAGGGATTGGAGTTTTTTGCAAACAAAAGGAAATATAGCTAAATTTGCAGCGCAATACAGTATGGAGAGACAACACAAGATGAAAAGGATACTTTTTGTTTGTCACGGGAACATCTGCCGCAGCCCGATGGCGGAGTTCGTGATGAAGGACATGGTGGAGAGGGCAGGGCTTGCGGACAAGTTCTATATCGAGTCGGCTGCCACCTCGACGGAAGAGATTGGCAACGAGGTCTATCCGCCTGCCAGACGCAAGCTGGCCGAGCACGGCATCTCGTGCAAGGGCAAAACGGCACGGCAGATGACGAAAAGCGATTATGGGCGGTTCGACCTGCTCGTAGGGATGGACTCATGGAATATCCGTAACATGACGCGCATTTGCGGTGGCGACCCCGAAGGGAAAATCCACAAGCTGCTCGACTTCACGGACAGGACGGGCGATGTGGCAGACCCTTGGTACACAGGGGATTTCGACGCCACTTGGCGCGATGTGAGAGAAGGCTGCCAGAGGCTCCTGAATAAGTGCGCGTACTTATGACGATAAGAACGTGGACTTATGACGATAAGAACGTGTACTTATGACGACAAGAACGGGGACTTCTGGCGACAAGCAGGTAAGTATTGCGTAATAACATAAAAAATCTTTTGTTTTTCTCCCGCTTATTCGTAACTTTGCACCGTCAAAAGTATGTGACAAGAAATGATTAAATGTTAAATAAGAGATGATTAAGAAGTGTGAATTCCTGATTATAGGCAGCGGTGTAGCTGGCATGAGCTACGCGCTGAAGGTGGCAAACGCAGGCAAGGGAAAGGTCGTGCTCATCTGCAAGACCACCCTCGAGGAGGCTAATACGGCAAAGGCCCAGGGCGGCATCGCCTCCGTGACGAACCTGTTGGTCGATAACTTCGAGAAGCATATCGAGGACACGATGATAGCGGGCGACTACATCAGCGACAGGGAAGCTGTGGAGCAGGTGGTGCGCAATGCGCCGCAAGGCATCCGCGACCTTGTCCGCTGGGGCGTTAACTTCGACAAAAAAGAAGATGGCGAGTTTGATTTGCACCGCGAGGGCGGACACTCCGAGTTCCGCATCCTGCACCATGCCGACGACACGGGCGCCGAAATACAGCGCGGCCTGATGGAGGCCGTCAGGCAGAACCCCAACATCGAGGTGCTGGAGCATCACTTTGCCGTGGAAATCATCACGCAGCACCATCTTGGCATTCGTGTGACGCGCCGCACGCCTGATATCGAGTGCTACGGAGCTTATGTCCTCAATCCCGACACAGGCAAGGTCGATACCTACCTGAGCAAAGTCACCCTCATGGCGACGGGCGGCACGGGAGCCATCTATGCTACCACCTCCAACCCCAATATCGCAACGGGCGACGGCATAGCGATGGTCTATCGCGCCAAGGGCAAGGTGAAGGACATGGAGTTTGTGCAGTTCCACCCGACTGTACTCTACAATCCCCAGGAGACGCACCCCGCCTACCTCATCACGGAGGCGATGCGCGGCTACGGCGGCATCCTGCGACTGCCCAACGGCGAGGAGTTCATGCAGAAGTACGACGAGCGCCTCTCGCTTGCACCTCGCGACATCGTGGCGCGCGCCATCGACCGCGAGATGAAGATTCACGGCCTCGACCACGTCTGTCTTGACGTGACACATAAAGACCCAGAGGAAACCAAGCATCACTTCCCCAACATCTATGCCAAGTGCCTCAGCATCGGCATCGACATCACCAAGCAGTACATCCCCGTAGCCCCCAGCGCCCACTATATGTGCGGCGGCATCAAGGTGGACCTCGACGGGCAGAGCAGCATCCGCCGCCTCTATGCCGTCGGCGAGTGTTCCTGCACAGGTCTTCACGGCGGCAACCGTCTGGCCAGCAACTCGCTCATCGAAGCTGTTGTCTATGCCGACGCCGCAGCCAAGCATTCCTTGGAGGTCATCGACCAGTACGACTTCAACGACCGCGTGCCGGAATGGAACGACGAGGGCACGATGACGAACGAGGAGAAGGTGCTCATCGCACAGGACGTGAAGGAGGTGAACCAGATAATGAGCACCTACGTCGGCATCGTCCGCAGCGACCTGCGTCTGCACCGTGCCTGGGAGCGCCTCGACCTCCTCTACGAAGAGACGGAGCACCTCTTCAAGCGCGTCAAGCCGACAAAGGACATCTGCGAGCTTAGGAACATGATTAACGTGGGCTACCTCATCACCCGCCAGGCCCTGGAGCGCAAGGAAAGCCGCGGCCTGCACTATACCATTGACTACGCAAAGCACGCCTTAGACAAGTGAAGAAGGGTATTCTTGGCATACTCATCATCTTGGAGAGCTTCTTCCTGTTGCTCTCCATGCTCATCGCCATCATCAACGGCGAGGACGGCTGGCTCTGTTTCCTGCTGACGGCTCTTGGGACGATAGCCTGTGGCTCTTTTTGCATCTTCCTGAGCCGCAAAGAGGAGAACAAACGGATGCGACGGGCCGACAACTTCCTCATCGTTTCCCTCTCATGGATTATCTTTTCGGTCATCGGCATGGTGCCGTACCTGTGGCTTACGGACATGAACGTGTCGAGCGCCTTCTTCGAGACCATGAGCGGCTTCACCACGACGGGTGCGACATGCATCAACGAGATAGACAGCCTGCCGAAGTCCCTGCTCTTCTGGCGGGCCATCACGCAATGGGTAGGCGGCCTGGGTATCGTCGTCTTCTCGTTTGCCCTCATCCCTGTCTATGAGATGAAGAACAGCAACCTCTATTCCGCCGAGGTGACGGGGCTGGGGCTTGACAAGCTGCGACCCAAGATAGGCTCGACGGCCAGGCGTGTGCTCCTCATCTACCTTGTGCTCACATGTGGCTGTGCGTTTGCCTATTGGCTGGGGCCGATGAACCTCTACGATGCTGTGTGCCACTCCTTTACGACGATAGCCACGGGCGGATTCAGCACGCACTCGCAGAGCATCGCCTACTTCCACAGCAGCTATATAGAATATGTAGCAAGCTTCTTTATGATTGTCAGTAGCATCAACTTCTCCCTCTACTACTACATGAGCATCCGCCGCAGCCGCGTACTCTTCACCAACGAGGAGGTACGCGTGTTTGTCAGCTATCTTGCTGTAGCCGTTGTGGGCTTCATGCTTCTCTTCTACTTTGCCCCCGTTCCCGAGAGCGCCACCGAACTGTTGCCAAAAGGATTCGAAGAAACATTCCGCTCGGCACTCTTCCATGTGAGTAGCGTTGCAACAAGTACCGGCTTCTCTGCGCAGAAGTTCGACTACGTGGCGTGGGGTGCATCATTTTGGATGCCAACAGTCGTCATCATGGCTATCGGCTCCTGTGCCGGCAGCACAGCAGGCGGCATCAAAGTCATCCGCATCATTATCTGTGCCAAAAGCGTTTTCAACGAGCTCATCCTCATGCTCCATCCCCGAGCCGTGCTGGGAGTGCGCGTCGGCGGACAGATTGTACCGGACGGAAAAGTGCGTCAGGCACTCTCCTTCATCTTCATCTACATCCTGCTTGTCGTCATTGCCATGACCTGCTACTCGTTGCTCGGTGCCGACGTTGATACGGCCCTGGGCAGCAGCATCAGCATGTTGAGCAACGTAGGTCCTGCCACAGGCTCCACGGGGCCCGCCAGCACATTCGCTCACGTCCCAGCCTCGGGTTTGTGGCTTATGAGTGCCTACATGCTCATCGGTCGTCTCGAGATATTCACCGTCCTCTTCCTGTTGATGCCCAACTACTGGAAGGACCGTAAGTAGGCTCACTCCGCCTTCCGCTTGTAGAACCGCACATAGTCAATCTGGTAGCGGTAGGGCAGTTCGTCGGGATGGATGGGTCCCACCCAGTGGCCGCCCAGCTGCATATCGATCAGCAGGTACATCGGACGGTCGTAGGGGAACTGCTCCGGGCCGTGCTGCGGCTCTTTCCTGTAGGTGAACGTCAAACTATCGTTGACGAGGAAGCTCACGCTGTCCTCGTACAGCTCCACGCTATAGACGTTCCACTTGCCTTTACGGATGGGAGCCGTGTGGTGCCACTCCTGCGTCTTCCGCTTTTCCTTGTCGTACTCGGTGACAGCGGAGTGGATGGTCTGGTGCGCGAAGTCATCGGCGTTCAGCCTTTCCATGATGTCTATCTCGCCGCCGAAAGGCCATTGTCCCTCGGGCAGTAGCCACGCGGCAGGCCAGGCTCCCGAGGCGTCGTCCATCTTCAGGCGGATGTCGATTCTCCCCCTTTGGAAGAGCACCTTGCCGCGCGTATAGACACCGCCCGTCAGGAAGTGGGCCGTGTCCTCGGGCAGGAAGTCGTTGACAAGCCCGTAGAGGATGAGCCGTCCGCCCTTGACTTTATACAGTTTGTCGTGGGTACTCATAAACTTGTTCCATTCGGGAGGGAATGGGGTACGCGGGATGCGCGTCCACTCGTCGGAGAGCGTCTTCCCGTCGAACTCATCGTGCCACACTAGCTCCCAGTCCTCTCGTTCCATCGCCGTTCGCTTCTTGCCCTTCGCATTCGCGGATGAAACAAAGCACAGAGCCGCTAGCAAGCAAACAATCATAGATTTCTTAGCCGCCATAATCTTCTCTTTTTGTATGCAAAGATACGACATTTCTTTCAAACGGCGGCAAGTTTCCGGATAAAGAAGGGGCACTTTCCCCTGTTTTCTCTTCCCTGCCGGAAAGCCGGAACTGCCCGAACCTGGAACAACTCCCAGCCTTGTTGATTGCTTAGTCATGACCAAGCAATTGCTTCATCATGACTAAGCAATTGCTTCATCATGACAAAGCAATAACCCAAGCATCCGCTGCGCCAAACAAGGGCAACAGCGGATGCTTTTTATTGTGCTCTGCGGCCGCGGGAAAGGACGTGGCCTTCGACGCCTGTGCTGTCGGCAGCCTCTCCGTCGGCACTGCGGGTGGAGTAGTAGCCCCAGTCGTGGCGCGAACCATAGCCGTAGGTGTTTACGTAGGGCGTCCAGCAATAATAGTCCACTATCTTATACAGACGGAACGACGTGTTGGAAAGTGAGAAGGTCCCGACAAGGTAGTCGTTGGTCATGTGGTAGTTGCTGATGCGCGTATCCAAATCGTGGTCGTAATCGTAGTAAAGATAGATATTGCCGTTGTTGACCGACCAAGTGAAGTAGTAGTACTGATACTCGTAGGGACCGTATTCGTAATAGTCCACCTGCGTGCCTGTACCATAGCTGGCGTATGCGTGGTCGGGGATGAAGCGGATGTAGGTGTCGTAGGAGTCGAAAGTGTATTCGCGCCCCCTGTTGTCAACGTAAGTGTAGTACATGCCGAAGTCGCCCTGCCACTCGCCGGAGAGTACCATGGACTGGTTCGTGTCTTCCATATTAACGCATGAAGAGAACATGCAGGCGCAAGCTATGAGGATAGCAGAGAAGAGAGAGTATTGACGTTTCATAATGCTACGGTTTTTGTGTTTGTCTGGTGCAAAGGTAGGGAATGATTAGGAATTTGGGGTGGGGGATTAGGGAAGAAGTGAGAGGGGAATCCCTACGGATATGCAAAAATCCCCCAAACCGAAGTTCGGGGGATAACGTATATCCTTGTGCCTCAAGGTACTTATCTGTGTTCTGCGACAATAGCCAAAAGGCGGTTCAGGTTCTCCTGATTGTTGGCGGCAAGGACACCCGACCGTTTTGTATAGTCGAGCGGCTGCCCCTCGAGGTCGCAGAGTATGCCTCCGGCCTCCTCGAGAATCAGCGAGGCAGCGGCGAAGTCCCAAGGCGAGAGCAAGTACTCGAAATAAAGCTCACAGCGCCCCATCGCCAAGTAACATAGTTCCGGGGCAGCTGCTCCGAAGCGGCGGATGTCGTTGCACTGCAGGAAGACATCGCGGATGATGTCGGCACACACGGGAGCGTACTCCTTGTAATAGACAGGCAGGGCCGTACACATGATGCTGTCCGGGAAGGGGCGCTCCGAGACATGAATGGGCATGGAGGGCTTGCCGCTCCCCGTGTCGCTCTTCGGGTGATGAAGGAAAGCTCCCTTTCCGCGCTGGGCGGTGAAGAGTTCGTCAGTTCGCGGCAGATAGACAACCGCCAGCTCCATCCTCTCATTGTGTTTCAACCCCACACAGATGGCACATTCGCGAATGCCGCGACTGTAGTTGGCCGTGCCGTCGATGGGGTCGATAATCCAGATGTATTCGTGCGACAGGTCGTGGGCGTCTTCCTCCTCACAGAGAAAACCGCTACCGGGAAGGAGCGTGCCGAGACGGCTCCGCAGGAACTCCTGCACGGCAATGTCCGACGAGGTGACGATATTGGCGGCTCCCTGTTTCTGCGTAATTTGGAAGTTGTCGGTAAGCATCAGGCGTGAAGCCTCAATGACAATATCAATAAGAGAGTGGAGCATTTTGATGATTCCGTTTGTGTTTCGCGCTGCAAAAATAACAATAATCATATCAATGACAAAGGGAAAAGGGGTAAAATTTGCTTTTTTCTCACATAGTCGCACCTTTACACGCCTGCATTCAATAAATGGTAAATACACTAATTGGTGCATTTGTTCTCTCGCGCGCGTATATAATATATAATGTATAGGAGGCAAAAATACATCTTTTTTTGAAAAAACTTGCTGAAAGTTTTGTCAGTTTCAGGAAAAGTCGTACCTTTGCACCCGCAAATGAGGTGAGGCCGCCTCTTCGTGAGGTGGCAGACCTTTGATGCGCTCCCTTCGGGAGCATGTTCTTTGAGAGATTTACATAGACAGAGATTGTAGTACAA
>JAFXZK010000053.1 GCA_017541265.1 Bacteroidaceae bacterium
AAAGGGCTGCTAATTCAACGGGATTGAATTCTTCGGATTCTTCCGCCCAGTTATACCAGTCCACCAAATCTGTCATCAAACTAGGAGTCTCTTCTGGTGAGGCGTATTCGAATCGGTAGCCATAGCGAGTAATGACACTATTTGGACGAGTCTTATATTGTCCTGCATGGATGACATAGCTTGTTTGTACGCCCCCAGGAAGCTCTCGATAGACAGTATAGTCTTCGCGTAGCAAGGTTTTATGTAACGTCCGGATAAAGTTCTGTGTTAGCGGAACCTCCTTCACTGATGCCTCTTCAGACATCATACGGAGTCCCACGTTACTCGCGGTCATCTCCTGTACATCACGAACATCAGCTTCTCCTATTATCTTACCAAATAACAAAAGAATTTCCGTCTGACCATAAGTCAGGGTGTTACCTTCAATATGATTGCTATTGTAATTGAAGTCCACTGTGAAGCGACGGCTAAGTCTATCCCTGTCTTTTTCAGACAATGGTTGCAAATTTTGCCATGCTGCCAATGCCTTCTTAATATTCAGATACTTCATACTCCACTAAATATATTAATTAGCGCCACAAGGATGCGATTAAGCGAGTGCAAAGAGAACATGTTCTCATTTGCCGAGCGGGAGCATTCTCGCAGCTATCGTGCTGCAAAGATACAAAACATTTTTAAAATGGTTGTAACACTACAACCTTTTTTATACAATTCACTTGTCTTTTGTCGAAAAACCGCAAATTAAGATTGTTGAAAGAACGAAGTGTCGTACCCTCTCATTTCCTTTCGAAGGGCTTTGGCTTTGCCGGCGCAGACTTCGTCGAGGCGTGCCCAGAAGCGGGGGCTGTGGTTCATCTCGAGGAGGTGCGTCAGTTCGTGCTGCAAGACGTAGTTCTGCAGGTGATGGGGAAGAAGGACGAGATATAGCGAGAGATTGATGTTGCCCTTCGAGCTGCAACTGCCCCAGCGACCTTTGGCAGAGGACACCTTGACGGCATTGACCGTGAGGCCTCGTTCTTTAGCCATATTGAGGAGGCGCGGCACAAGTCTTGCTTTGACACGCTTGCGGGCGAACGCCTCCAGCGTCTTCGTTATCCAAGCCTGAATGTCTTTGTCCTTCAGAATCTCTGCCGACTGATAGTAACAGACGATGCCTGCCTCGTCCATTTCCGCTCTCACATACGACACGTCTTTCTGCTCGAACCGAAGCCGAAAGTCTTCCGCATCAATGTGAGTTTCAGGCGTAAACCTTTTCACTCTTTCACCTTTTCACATTTTATAGCTTCACCTTCTTCTTGACGGCTTTCGACTCGTTCTGCAGGCGGTCGAGGGCGGTGACGGCGTAGGTGTATTTTGTGTTTCCTCCTTGATAGGGAAGAGGAAGCATCGTCTGTTTCGTGATGCAGAGGATGTGGGAGGCATCGTTCAGGTTCACCTTCTCGCCCGGACCGAAGCGATAGACGACGTACTGGTGTGCTTTGTCCATCTCGGTCTTGCCTTTGGGAGCCGTCCAGAAGAGCATAGGCCCGTCTTCTGTCCAGACGATGGCCGTCTTCTTGGGCTTGCCTGGAGCTTTGCCGTCAATCCAGGGCATCTGAGGCTGAAGGGCAGGTGTGCTGTGGTATTGCAGTCGCAAGGCTTCCTGATAGTTGCCCGGGTTCTCGCAGACAGCGGCGGCATACCACTGGCAGCTGCCTTGAATGTTGGGCAGGGTGCGCTGCAACTGATACTTGCGGTGCATCTGATGCTGTCCGGGGTCAACAGGGTCAGGGTATTTGACGGTGCGGTTCACGTCCTGTCCGATGTATAGCAGACGCCCGCCTGCATTGGCGCTCCACCAGCGGATGAGTGTCTCATAGTCGGCAAGCTTGTGACCTATCTCCCAGTATATCTGCGGAATGTTGTAGTCCACCCATCCTTGGCGCACCCATTCCAGCACATCGGCATAGAGGTCGTCGTAGTTCTGGGTGCCGTTTGTGGCACTTCCACGCGGGTCGCTCGTTTGGTTGCGATAGATGCCGAAGGGCGATACGCCGAACTTCACCCAGGGCTTCACCTGGCGAATCTGCCGACACATCTGCTGCATGAACATGTTGACGTTCTGCCTTCTCCAGTCGCCTCTGTTCATGCCTCCTCCGTACATGTTGTAGGAAGCGTCGTCGGGAATGGGGACTCCTGCCACGGGATAGGGATAGAAATAGTCGTCCACATGGATGCCGTCCACGTCGTAGCGGTTCACGATGTCGCACACCACGCGGCAGATGTAGTCGCGGTTCTCGGGTCGCCCCGGGTCGAAGAGGAAGAGACCGTCGTAGTTGAAGAAGCGGTCGGGATGGCGCGAGTATTCATGCGTCGCGGCCAGTTCCGTCGTGCCCTTCGTCTTGGCGCGGTAGGGGTTTATCCATGCGTGGAGTTCCATTCCACGGTTGTGGCATTGCGTAACCATCCACTGAAGAGGGTCCCAGTAGGGGTTAGGGGGCGTGCCTTGCTTACCGGTCAGGTAGCGGCTCCAAGGCTCCAACTTGCTGGGGTAGAGAGCATCGCCCTCCACACGCACCTGGAAGAAGATGGCGTTGATGCCGTCCTTCTGCAAGTCGTCGAGCTGGCTGCGGAGCATGGCCTGCATACGGTCGCGCCCTAAGTTCTGGAACTGTCCGTTTACGGCCTGAATCCAAGCCCCACGGAACTCTCTCTTGGGATTTTGTCCCATCATTGTTGCCGCCACAAAGAGCAGCAGAAAAATCAGTTTGTGCTTCATACTTGTGCAAAGGTACAACTTTTTTTTCATATTTCAAAATGCCAAGTGAAAAATGTGCCACTGAAACCTCACAGAAATATAATCGGTCAAATGAACACGCCCCGAAGGGGCAACAGATATCAGCCCAGGGCAGCACCCTGGGAAATAATGAGCCACAACAAATATCGCCCTGAAAGGGCTGCAGAATAAATCTTTTGCCCTTTCAGGGCGCATTCCCTGACCGCCATAAAATACCCAGGGCGCTGCCCTGGGCTAATATCTTACTGCCCTTTCAGGGCATCCTAGCAGAGCTTTCGAAACCTGAAGATGTTATTAATTTAAATTTCGCTTGCTGCAGTTTGGGGTAGCTAAACTCCTTAACTTCCCATTAATTTACCCAGGTCGCAATCAAGTCCTGTGAGGGTTTTTCGACTTCGAGCTTGTACTTCTTGACGATTTCGATGATTTGCTGCTGAATCTTGGCAGGAGCGACGCCTACGAGGGTGCTTACCAAGTTGTAGCCAGCCTTGCGCAGGATGGGGATGATGTCGGCTGGAACGCCCTTCTCGAGGAACAGCTCGTCCTTGTCGCGAGGCGCTTTCACTTCGGGCTTCATCTGTGGGAAGAAGAGGACTTCCTGAATGTAGGGCTTGCCTGTCATAAGCATAGCCAGACGGTCGATTCCGATGCCGATGCCGCTCGTGGGAGGCATTCCGTATTGCAGGGCACGGAGGAAGTCGTGGTCGATAACCATTGCCTCGTCGTCGCCCTTGTCGGCAAGCTTCATCTGCTCGATGAAGCGCTCTTCCTGGTCGATGGGGTCGTTCAGCTCGGAGTAAGCATTTGCCAGCTCCTTGCCGTTCACCATCAGCTCGAAACGCTCGGTCAGGCCGGGCTTTGAGCGGTGCATCTTCGTGAGGGGCGACATCTCGACGGGATAGTCCGTGATGAAGGTCGGCTGGATGAATGTGCCTTCGCAAGTCTCGCCGAATATCTCGTCAATGAGCTTGCCTTTGCCCATCGTCTCGTCCACTTCTACGCCACACTTCTTGGCAACCTCGCGCATCTCGTCCTCGCTCATGCCATTCAGGTCGTAGCCCGTCTTTTCCTTGATGGCGTCGAGGATGGGCAGACGGCGGAAGGGAGCCTTGAAGCTGATGACCTTGCCGTCAATCTCTGTCTCGGGCTTGCCGTTCACAGCCACGCAAATTTCTTCGAGAAGCTGCTCGGTGAAGGACATCATCCAGTTGTAGTC
>JAFXZK010000054.1 GCA_017541265.1 Bacteroidaceae bacterium
TATGGGAATAAAGACCCCAACCGTGATATAGGAAACTGCTGTTCATCTTTTGTATTTATAGCTTGATCACTACAAATATACAAAAAACAGCGGTTTCCTTCTTTTCCTATTACAATATCACTCGAAATGTCGGATGAACCTATTTTTTTCATTCGTAATCGCAGAAAAAGAGTGCCTATATCTGCCTACACAGAAAAAAAGGCAAATAAAAAGATGGTGGATTAAGAAAAAAGCCGTATCTTTGCGTCCGCAATCATATAGACATATATATAATGTAAATGGACGCAAAAAAGAGCGTAAGACAATATAAGCCGACAAGCAAGACGGGTAACAGCAAACGCAAGGCCAGCAAGCCGCAGCCGATGTGGATTCGTTCGCTGAACTGGACGCGCTCCAACATCATGGGCAAAGGCGACGTGGATCCAGAAGTGCGTGGCGAACACAAAGACAATCTGCGCTTCGTCTGGGGCGCTGTGCTTGCCATCCTCTCTTTGGCAATCCTCATTGCCCTCGTCTCGCATGTCTTCACAGGAGCCGAGGACCAGAAGTACGTCACAAGCGACTCTTATACTGCTGCAAACTGGCTCGGACGTTGGGGGTACGAAGTGGCACACTGGATGATGGACAACACCTTCGGGGTGTCCTCCATCTTGATTCCCGTCTTGATGCTTGCCACAAGCATCCGCATCATGGGGATAGCTAAAGTGCGGCTTCACATATGGTTTATCAACTGCATGGTTATCATGGCATTGGCTTCTGCCTTTGCAGCCTACATTGTCCACCTCTTTCCCAATCTGGTGCAGGACTCATATATCATCTGGGGCGGCATGATAGGTCGCAACGAACTACTGTTCCTTATGGAAAAGGTGGGAGGCCTGGGCACACTGCTCATCTTCATTCTCTCCGCCCTGCTCTATCTGTTTTACCTCAGCGATGAAGCCATCACGTGGATAAGGCATCAGGTCATCAGAAAAGACTCGGAGAAATCAGAGAAATCAGAGGACTCAGAGCAAAAAGCGGAAGACCCCTTCACGCCTCTGATGCCCGATAGCGAAGACGAGAACGAGGATGAAGAAGGACGCACGCCTTTCTCCGACGAATCTTCGCAAACAGCAACAGTCATTGACTTTGACGATTCCAACAAGCCGGACGTCAAACTTGGAACAGGCGAACAGCCTTTGCCCTTTGACAACAACGATGATGACGACATAACTGTCGTTGTTGGGCATGACCCCGAGAAAGCGTCTCTCACAGACGGACGCGCCCTGGAACCCTACGACCCGAAGCTCGATTTGGAGAACTACAAATACCCAACCATCGACCTCCTCACACATTACGATGACACATCAAGCGCCATCGACATGGAGGAGCAGCGCAACAACAAGGAGCGCATCAAGACCGTCCTTCGCAACTTCCGCGTGGAAATCATGCCCAACACGAAGGCAACCATCGGCCCCACCATCACGCTCTACGAGATTACGCCCGCGCCGGGCATCCGCATCAGCACTATACGCAACCTCGAAGACGACATTGCCCTAAGCCTCAGTGCTCTCGGAATCCGCATCATAGCCCCCATCCCAGGCAAAGGAACCATCGGTATTGAGGTGCCGAATGCCAAGCCCCAGATGGTGTCGATGGAAAGCATCCTCAACAGCCGCAAGTTCCAAGAGACAGACTTCGAGCTGCCTATGGCACTCGGCAAGACCATCACCAACGAAGTCTTCATCGCCGACCTCACCAAGATGCCGCATCTCCTCGTGGCTGGTGCTACGGGACAAGGCAAGTCCGTCGGCCTGAATGCCATCATTACCTCGCTCCTTTATAAGAAACATCCTGCAGAGCTGAAGCTGGTCATGGTTGACCCGAAGAAGGTCGAGTTCAACCTCTATGCGCCCATCGTAAACCACTTCTTGGCTCAAGTGGAAGGCAACGAGGACAGGGAAGAACCCATCATCACAGACGTCAACAAGGTCATTCAGACGCTCAAGAGCCTATGCCTCGAGATGGACAACCGTTACGACTTGCTGAAGAAAGCCCATGCCAAGAATGTCAAGGAGTACAACCAGAAGTTCCGCGACCGTCAGCTCAACCCGAACAACGGCCACCGCTACATGCCTTATATCGTAGTGGTCATCGACGAGTTCGGCGACCTCATCATGACGGCAGGCAAGGAGATAGAGCTTCCCATCGCCCGCATCGCGCAGCTGGCACGAGCCGTTGGCATCCACATGATTATTGCGACACAGCGTCCCACGACCAACATCATCACCGGCACCATCAAGGCAAACTTCCCTGCCCGCATGGCTTTCAAGGTGACGACAGGCGTGGACAGCAAGACCATCCTCGACCGAACAGGTGCCAACCAACTCGTCGGCAAAGGCGACATGCTCCTGATGAGCGGCACAGAACCCGTCCGCATCCAATGTGCTTTCGTCGATACGCCGGAGGTGGAGGCTGTGGTACATCACATTGCTTGCCAGCAAAGCTATCCGTCACCCTACCTGTTGCCGGAAGTTCCTCTGGAAGGCGATGAGGAAGGAGGAATGAACGATGTGGATATGACGCATCTCGACCCGATGTTCGAGGATGCCGCCCGCATGATAGTCAGCGAACAGAACGGCAGCACCAGCATGATACAGCGCAAGTTCAGCATCGGCTACAACCGTGCAGGCCGCCTGATGGACCAGCTGGAGAAAGCCGGTGTGGTAGGTCCCGCCAAAGGCAGCAAGCCGCGCGAAGTGCTTTGCGTCAGCGAGGAACAGCTGATGATGATAATGGACAACCTGAGGTAAAAGTTGAAAAGTTTAAAAATTAAAAAGTAAAAGACTCACTATGAAACGAATACTATTCCTCTTTGTTTTTCACCTTTTCACCTATTCACCTTTTCACCTTTTAATGGCTCAAGATGCCATGAAGGTGCTCGACATTACCGCCGACCGCATTCAGAAGGCTGGCAACGTGAAGATAGAGTACAAAGCAAGCATATTTGCAGGTGCAACGGAAAAGGTTTCCACCTCCGGCACGATGTGGTTGCAAGAAAGCAAGTTGAAGCTCGAAGCCGAAGGCGTGACAACCTGGTACAACGGCAAGACACGCTGGTGCTATCTGCATGAAAACAAGGAAGTAAACATCGACGAACCCTCCAAGAAAGAGATGGCGGCCATGAACCCCTACACCTTCATGGGCATCTACAAGAAAGGCTTCAAGATGACCGTCAAGGAAACGGTGCTGCGAGGCGAGGCTGTCTATGAGGTCTATCTGCAAGCTAAATATGCCAAGATGGATGTCAAGGAGGTTTATGTCGACATACGCAAGAGCGACTACCAGCCGCTCTGCATCCGCGTTCGTGAGGACAACGACTGGCAGCGCGTCAGCATTCTCAAATTTGAAGGTAACGTCAAGCTGAGCGACGACTTCTTCTCCTTCCCGGAGAAAGACTATCCCGATGTGTTGAAGAATGACATGAGATGAATATGAACCATACAAGATTATTAATAATCGGCAGCGGCCCCGCCGGCTATACGGCAGCCATTTATGCTGGTCGTGCCAACCTCTCTCCCACCCTGCTCGAAGGGATGCAGCCAGGCGGACAGCTCACTATCACCACAGAAGTTGAGAACTACCCCGGTTTCCCAGACGGCGTTGACGCCAACGAGCTGATGGACGCAATGCGCCGACAGGCGGAACGCTTCGGCACGCAAATCCTACCTAATGCCGCCACAAGCGTTGACCTTGACGTGCGTCCCTTCCACGTTACCCTCGACGACGGGAGCGAACTGACTGCCGACAGCATCATCATCGCCACAGGAGCCAGCGCCAAGTATCTTGGCCTCCCCGACGAGCAGAAGTACATGGGCAGAGGCGTGAGCGCCTGTGCCACTTGCGACGGTTTCTTCTATCGGAAGAAAGTTGTGGCGGTCGTGGGCGGCGGCGACACCGCTTGCGAAGAGGCAAGCTATCTGGCAGGCCTCGCCACGAAGGTCTATCTCATCGTTCGCAAGCCCTACCTTCGTGCCAGCAAAATCATGCAGGAGCGTGTCTTCGGCAATGAGAAGATAGAAGTGCTTTTCGAGACGAACACCCTCGGCCTCTATGGCGAGGACGGCGTGGAAGGCGCACATCTTATATTTAGGAAAGGCGAGAGCGACGAGCGGCAGTACGACCTGCCCATCGACGGTTTCTTCCTTGCCATCGGGCATCACCCAAACAGCGAACTCTTTGCGCCCTGGCTCAAGACCGACGAGAACGGCTTCATCCAGACTGAAGGCGACACACCCTGCACCGCCATCCCCGGCATCTTCGCCGCAGGCGACGTGGCCGACCCTCGCTATCGCCAAGCCGTCGTTGCCGCCGCAAGCGGAGCAAAAGCCACAATGGAAGCAGAAAAGTATCTTTCCGACCTTAATCCTTTGGCCTAATCATTGGGACGATGCAAAACAAGCCATCTCGGTTAGTGTCTTTATACTGATTAGTATAAGACTTTTTGTATAAGACAGAGGCTTCCATAACGTGGAGCTTCTCTTTTTTCTTGTTTACGAGGACAAAGATATAAAATAATTCTTAATTCATAATTCATAATTCACAATTATTTCGTATTTTTGCACTGAAAATGTTCAATACTCAATGTTCAATGTTCAATAAACAAACAAGGTGAATCACGGATTTGTCAAAGTGGCGGCGGCTATTCCTTCGGTGAAGGTGGCCGACCCGCAGTACAATGTTCAGCAGATTGAGTCGCTCGTCATACAGGCAGAGGGCAAGGGCGTGGAAATCATTTGCTTGCCGGAACTCTCGTTGACCGCCTATTCCTGCGGCGACCTCTTCGGGCAGCAGCTCCTGCTCGACGAGGCAGAGATGGCGCTCATCAACCTGATGAACACAACCCGCAGCCTGAACATCATCAGCATCGTCGGCCTTCCCGTGCCCTATCGCGGGGCCTTGCTCAACTGCGCGGCAGTCGTGCAGCGCGGCAAGATTCTCGGCCTCGTGCCGAAGACGTTCCTGCCCAACTACAGGGAGTTCTACGAGAAGCGCTGGTTCCAGAGCGGTGCCGATGTTCCCGAAGGAACGGTGCTCATCTGCGGACAACAGGTGACGGTGAGCACGAACATGCTCTTCTCGACGCCTTCGTGCACGTTTGGCGTTGAGATTTGCGAAGACCTTTGGGCGCCCGTTCCGCCAAGTTCGAAGCTTGCCCTGCAAGGTGCCGACATTATCTTCAACCTCAGTGCCGACAACGATTTGGTGGGCAAATACACCTATCTGCAGAACCTGCTTGCCCAGCAGAGTGCCCGTTGCATTTGCGGCTACGTCTATAGCAGTTGTGGCTTTGGCGAGAGCACGCAAGACCTTGTCTTCAGCGGCAAGGGGCTTATCTACGAGAACGGCATCCTTTTGGCAGAAACAAAGCGTCATCAGCTCACGGAGCAGATGCTCGAGACGGAGATTGACGTGGACAGGCTTCGCGGCCAACGTCGCTTGAACACGACCTTCGCAGCTTGCGCCACACAATTAAACAATTTAACAATTTCACAATTTAACAATTTCAAGGGGCAAAGCAATAGTCAAATTGTCAAATCGTCAAATTGTCAAATTATAGACACCGAGCGCGTTCCTGCCCGTCCTTTCTCTTTGACGAGAGCCATCGACGCTCATCCTTTTGTGCCTACTGGCGCACGGCTCGACGAACGCTGCCAAGAGATATTCGATATTCAGACGGAAGGCTTGGCAAAACGCATCAAACACACAGGCGCAGAGACTGTTGTGGTGGGCATCAGCGGAGGTCTTGACTCGACGCTTGCCCTGCTTGTCTGCGTCAGTGCTTTCGACAGACTGGGCTTGAATCGCCGCGGCATTGTTGGCATCACGATGCCGGGCTTCGGCACGACAGACCGAACCTATACGAATGCCGTGAACCTGATGAAGTTGCTCGGCATCACGATTCGCGAAATAAGCATCAAAGAGGCTTGCATTCAGCACTTCAACGACATAGACCACGACATCGAGAAGCACGACACGACCTACGAAAACTCACAAGCGCGCGAACGTACGCAAATCCTCATGGACGCAGCCAATCAGATGAAGGGCTTCGTGGTGGGTACAGGCGACCTCAGCGAACTGGCGCTTGGCTGGGCGACTTACAACGGCGACCACATGTCGATGTATGGCGTCAATGCCTCTGTGCCAAAGACGCTCGTAAGGCATCTCGTCAATTGGGTGGCTGAGCATACGAAGGACGAGAGCACCAAGCAGACGCTGCTCGACATTGTTGATACGCCCATCAGTCCCGAACTCATCCCCGCCGACGAGCAAGGCAACATCACGCAGAAGACAGAAGACCTCGTGGGGCCATACGAGCTGCACGACTTCTTCCTCTACTACCTGCTGCGCTGGGGCTTCCGCCCGGCAAAGATATATTTGCTGGCGCGTCAGGCATTCGGGCAGAAGTACGACGACGCGACGATTCGCAAGTGGCTCAAGACCTTCTGCCGCCGCTTCTTTGCACAGCAGTTCAAGCGCAGTTGCTTGCCCGACGGACCTAAAGTCGGCAGCTGCTCTCTCAGTCCTCGTGGCGACTGGAGAATGCCTTCCGACGCAAGTTCCAGTGCTTGGCTCAAAGAGTGCGATGAGCTGGGATAGACACCCGTCATAACGTAATAACAATATAACGAAATAACTAAAACTAACACTATGAACGTAGAGAAAATCATGCAAGGCTTGGAGCAGAAGCATCCAGGCGAAAGAGAGTTTCTTCAGGCTGTCCGCGAAGTACTGGACAGCATTAAGGACGTTTACAACCAGCATCCAGAGTTTGAGAAGGCGAAGATTGTGGAGCGCATTGTCGAGCCTGAGCGCATCGTGACTTTCCGTGTGCCTTGGGTGGACGACAAGGGCGAAGTGCAGGTCAACCTTGGCTATCGCGTGCAGTTCAACAGCGCGATTGGTCCCTACAAGGGTGGACTTCGTTTCCACTCCTCGGTTAACCTCAGCATCTTGAAGTTCCTTGGCTTCGAGCAGACCTTCAAGAATGCCCTCACTACCCTACCGATGGGTGGCGGCAAAGGTGGCTCGGACTTTTCTCCGAGAGGCAAGAGCGACGCGGAGATTATGCGCTTCTGTCAAGCCTTTATGATGGAGCTGTTCAGGCACATCGGTCCCGATGTGGACGTGCCTGCAGGCGACATTGGCGTTGGTGGTCGCGAGATTGGCTACCTCTTTGGAATGTATAAGAAGCTCACTACACAGTTCCATGCTGCAACCCTCACCGGCAAAGGCTTGGAATGGGGTGGCAGTATCTTGCGTCCCGAGGCAACAGGCTACGGAGCACTCTACTTCGTCAACCAGATGATGCAGACGCACGGACTCGACATCAAGGGCAAGACGGTGGCTCTCTCGGGCTTCGGAAACGTGGCTTGGGGTGCTGCAAAGAAGGCTACCGAACTTGGGGCGAAGGTCATCACGATTAGCGGTCCCGACGGCTACATCTACGACGAGGCAGGACTCGATGCAGAGAAGATTGACTATCTGCTCGAGCTTCGCAATTCGGGTAATGACATCTGCCAGCCCTATGCAGACCAGTTCCCCGGCTCTCAGTTCTTCGAGGGCAAGAAGCCGTGGGAGCAGAAAGCCGATATCTATCTGCCTTGCGCCACTCAGAACGAACTCAATGGCGAGGATGCAGACAAGATTTTGGCCTTCAAGCCGCTATGTGTCGCCGAGGTCAGCAACATGGGCTGCACGGCAGAAGCTGCAGAGAAGTTCATTGCCGCCAAGCAGCTCTTTGCTCCGGGTAAGGCGGTGAATGCTGGTGGTGTGGCTACATCAGGTCTCGAGATGACGCAGAACTCGATGCGCATCTCTTGGACAGCCGAAGAGGTGGATAAGCGCTTGCATCAAATCATGTCGGGCATCCACGAGCAATGCGTCAAGTATGGCAAGGAAGGCGATTACGTCAACTACGTCAAAGGCGCCAATATCGCTGGCTTCATGAAAGTAGCAAAGGCCATGTTGGCTCAAGGCATTGTGTAATGTCCAAATTTGAAATCATAGACTACAAACAAAAGGCCGTCCTTTGCATAAGGATGGCCTTTTGTATGAGCCACTACGGGGACTCGAACCCCGGACCCACGCATTACGAATGCGTTGCTCTACCAACTGAGCCATAGTGGCGTTTTGCGGGTGCAAAGGTAAGACAAATAATCCATAATTCAAAATACATAATTCAAAATTATTTGTTATATGCGCGAAAAAACGTAATTTTGCACTTACAATTGGTAAATGAAGAGCGTTTTAACGGCAAATGGCAAATGCTTAAATGGCAAATGAAAGATGAATAAAAAGTTTTTATGGGGCATTGCCGGACTGGCGGCCATAGTGACAGGTGTTGCCTTATTCGTTTATTCCATGATATCTGCGAAGGTGCCAAGCAGAGAAGACGGAAATGAATGGTTGATATACATTGACCGCGACGATACGGCAGACAGCGTCAAGGCAAAATCTGAACTTGGATGGCGATGGGATGCCTACAGCAAGGTATTCAGCTTTCATCCGCATACCGGGCGCTATCGCGTGGAGCAGGAAATGAGCTGCCTTCAATTGTACCGTCTGCTGCGCAATGGCACCCAAGAGCCGGTGAAACTTGTCATACCCAACTCCCGAACGATGGAGATGCTTGCCTCTGTGCTGTCCCAGAGCCTGATGGTTGATTCCGCCGAGATTGCTTCGGCGCTGACAGACAGCATATACTGCGCCACTCATGGCTACACGACAGCCACCATCCCCGCCCTCTTCATCCCCAACACCTATGAGGTCTATTGGGACGTGTCCGTAGATAAGCTCGTGGAACGCATGGAGCGTGAGAACAACCGTTTTTGGACGGCAGAGCGTAAGGCAAAAGCGGAGGCCATTGGATTGACGCACGAACAGGTGGCGACGCTGGCAAGCATCGTTGACGAAGAAACGGCCAACAATGCCGAGAAGCCGATGATTGCGGGCCTGTACCTCAACCGCCTGCGCATAGGGATGCTCCTTCAAGCCGACCCGACGGTGAAGTTTGCCGTAGGCGACTTTTCGCTGCGTCGTATCCTGAACAAGCATCTGCTGATCGAAAGTCCGTACAACACCTACCGCGTAGAAGGTCTGCCGCCGGGACCTATCCGCATCGCAAGCATTGCAGGGTTGGATGCTGTGCTCAACCATGTGGAGCATCCTTATTTGTATATGTGTGCGAAAGAGGACTTCTCTGGCACACACAACTTCGCCCGCACGCTTCCCGAGCACTACAGAAACGCCCGCCGCTACATCAAAGCACTTAACGCAAGAGGGATTAAATGATTCTCAAACGAAGAGGTCGCCAACGATAAGTACCTTTCCGCATCTGTTCAGGCGGCGACCGAACACTCAGTCCTGCATAAAAAATGTTTAGGAGGACTGGAGTCCTGCATGAAAAATGCGTGGGAGGACTGGAGTCCTCCCACGGTGGGACTGCAGTCCTCCCATGGTGTGACTAAAGTCCAACTGCGGTGAAACTCCAGTCCTACCATTGGATATCGGACTGCTTACCGGCCCGAGCGGACGATAAGTATTTGCAGGCGTTCCGTGAAAGCCTTTGCATCCATTAGCTTTGAGATGGGCAGGTGCATGCGGTAGCGCCAGTAGTTCTTCGGGTTGGCTGGCACATTGATGCGCTCCTCCTCAAGATTGGGGTTCCGCAGGTTTTCGTCCATCGAGAGCCAGTCCTGCAGGCTGATGAGGCAGAGCATAGACAGGCTGTTCAGGTGGTGCGCCACAATCTCTTCGCAAAGCCAGCCCGACGGTTCTTCCGGTGCTTTGCCGTCGTGCTCCAATACATTATTATAATATAGCTGTGTGCGCTCTGCGTTCTCCTTCCACCAGAGCCGAAGCGTAGGCATGTCGTGCGTGAAGATGGTATCGACGCTGCGATAGGGATTCTCATGCAGTTTGGCGAAAGGAACTCCGTAGGTCTTTGGCATCGCCTGTATCTCGAGGCTAAGGATGCCAAGCTGCTGCATTACAGGGCCTACGCATGCAGGCACCATCCCCAAGTCTTCGCCGCAGACAAGCATGTTGGTCGCGCTGATGAGTGCAGGCAGTTTCCGCATTGCATGTGCCGCCCAGAAGTCGTTGTGCCGACGGAAGAAGAAGTCTTCGTAGAGACGGATGAAGGCGTCCTGCTCGTTCTTGGGTAGCCGACACCAGGCTTCCTCGCCGATGACGCTTATGCGCGGATGGAAGCGGTCGGGGTGCGTGGCGTCGTGGAGGAAGAGTTCTTCGTGGAACTGCATTCCGTAGGATTCTATCTCCTCGCGGCTCAAGGGCAGGGCGGGCGAGAACTGCCCGAGCAGTGCCGTTGGGCTGTCCTTCGGTATCTGCCAAATACGGAAGAAGCCGAGGATATGGTCGATGCGATAGGCACTGAAGTACTGTGCCATACCGCCGAGTCTTTGCCGCCACCAGAGGTAGCCGTCTTCCGCCATTCGTTCCCAGTCGTATGTCGGGAAGCCCCAGTTCTGCCCATCTCGCGTGAAATCGTCAGGAGGAGCGCCTGCCGCCATATTCATGTGGAAGAGATGCGGCTCATGCCAAGCCTCGACGCTACGCGGGCTGACGCCAATAGGAAGGTCGCCTTTGAGAAAGACGCGACGGCTGCGTGCATAGTCGGCCGCTTCGGCAAGCTGCTTGTGCAAAATGTCTTGCACGAAGGCATAATACCCCACTTCTTTGGCGTGCGCCTCGATGTACTCCGCCACAGCATTTCGGTTGTAGGTGGAAAGCTTCTTCCATTTCGAGAAGTTTGGCGTGCCGTAGGTGTCGCGAAGGTGGCAGAAGACGCAATAGGGCTGCAGCCATTCGGCATTTTGATTTATGAATGAAGAATGGCGTTCTTCATTTTCCTCGTAGAGCAAGTGCAGATACTCTTCCTTCAGCTTGATGACCTTTACATAGTCGATGGCGGGGAGGGCATTCAGTTTCTTCCAGCGCCTTTGGAAAGACGCGAGTGCTTTCTTGTCGGTAAGCGGCAGCTGCCTGAGGTCGGCATATATAGGATGCAGAGCGTGCACACTGATGGCGTTATAGGGATAGCTGTCAGTGAAGGTTCGGTTCTGCGTCGTGTCGTTGATGGGCAGGAGCTGGATGGCGTGCATTCCTGTCTTTGAAGCCCAATCGGCAATCTCCTTGAGGTCGCCGAAGTCCCCCACCCCTTGGCTGCCTTCTGTCTTGAGCGAGAAGAGGGGCACAACAAGACCTGCCACCTTCCAATGTGGAACCTCAAGCCTTATCTCTCCATCGAAAAAGGCCAATACCCATTGACCGTTGACCATCGACCATTGACCATTGGAAGGAGTCAGTCTATTGCCTCCTTCTTCCCAGCAGACTTCTCCGATTCCTTGCTCATTGCTCCCTGTCTTTAATACAACATACTTGTATTCAAAAGGCAGGCGCAGACCATCTGCACTGATGGAGAGGAGCCACTCCCCATGGGCGGATTGTGTCATCGGCAAGGCACGGGCAATGTCCCAATTGCCAAGAGCAGGCTGGTCGCCCACAAGAGCAACCCTTTCGCCTGAAGCGAGCTGGGGAGCCTGTATTCGGAAAAGGAATGTCCGGGGAAAGAGAGCAACCGGAAAAGTTGAAAGTTGCTTCGCCGTCCCCTTTACACCTTTTCCCTGCGCCACTTCGTAAGCATCCGAATAGCAATATGACGAAGCTGGCATATCGCGCCAATGGTCGATGAAGAAGTATGTACGAGCATCGTCGGCAGGAAACAATCGAGGCACAACATCCCATTCGCGGCGAACGACCGAGAAGCCTTCTGTTATAACATACGAATATCTCATCTGCCTGCCCTTCGCTTTGAGCGTATAGACGCCTTTCCAGACAAGTCCGTCGTCCGTCTCGAGGGGGAAGCGCTGAAGGGACGTCTTGCCGTCGGCCGAGAGGAAGCAAAGTTCTACCTCTACGCTCTGCCCCCACTCCGTGCGGTATTCTATGGAGAAATTTAATGTCATTGTGTATTTTTCTTTCGATTTCCTAAACAAAATTAGGAAGATTCAGTCAAAATAGCAAGAGAAAGAGAAGAAAAAAGCGAAAAAGCTTGCAGAATAAGCCAATAATGTCTATTTTTGCAATATCATAGAAGTCCGAAATGGTCCTGCAGCGTGCAGAACAATGACATCATAGGGCGTACTGGTTAGATCGGGATACTCATCAATTTACATTTTATTACCGAGAAATGTTTCGCTTGCCAATGGCGTGCCATCCCTTTTTGGTTAGGTGGATTACAAAGGCGGCGAACCCTCAAAACCTGTTTTTCGGAGTTTCATCACATCACCAGTGCGCCCTTTCTATATTCCCTCTTGTTTTCCTTGCAGCACTCGTTCCGCTTCGTCAAGTACGTCGGTCAGGCAGAGGATGAGATTCTTGTATCTTCCCGTGTCAACAAGATGCATTATCAAAGGCCACACGGGCACTTCCTCCGTCCAGAACTTCTTGCCCATGAATATCATAGGCGAGGCATAGCCGAAGGTGAGGTAGTGGTTCTGCACGGCTTCCTGGAAGATTTCCTGCAGAGTGCCTGCCGAACCGGGCGTGTAAATGACGCCGCCCTTGGAGATGGTAAGGATACTGTCCTCGCGGATGCTGTTGTCGAAGTACTTAGCAATGTGGGTGGCAAACGGAGTGGACGGCTCGTGACCGTAGAGCCAAGTGGGGATTCCGAGGCTTTCGTACCCATGACAAGGGAAACGCTCCCGAACCCGCCAAGCCGTAGGAAGCCAAAGGGCATCGGTATAAAGTGGCGCAACAGACAAGATGGAGAGTGCCTCCTGAAGCTCTTCCTCCGTTCTTCCAGCCATCCAAGCTCCCAGATGCGTGGCCTCCATCGCCCCAGGGCCGCCACCTGTTATCATCAGGAAACCTGATTCCGTCAGCCGTTTGCTCAATCGTACCACTTGAATGTATGCAGCATCAAGGCGCGAGAGGCTGTGACCACCCATCACACCCACAAGCCGATGTTCGTTGAAACGCGACAAATAGTCCTGAAGACAGTCGCTTACAGAATGGTCGTGGAGTGTCCGTGCCAGCGTTTCCTTGATGTCTGTGGCGTTCTTTCCCTTCTTCAGGAAATGCCGATAGACACGCCCGTCGTAGCATGTTTCATAGCTGTCCGGCTGGTCAGGATTGTAACCTTCATAGAGTTC
This sequence comes from Bacteroidaceae bacterium, assembly GCA_017541265.1. GTDB lineage: Bacteria > Bacteroidota > Bacteroidia > Bacteroidales > Bacteroidaceae > Physcousia. The sequence continues at coordinate 13,221 of JAFXZK010000054.1, forward strand.
CTCTGGCGAATAGAGGTGGTTGGGGAAGCCGAACGTCTCGCCCATATTGGGCAGGAAGAGGCAGTCCCTCGACTGACGCTTCAGTCCCATCGGCAGGCGACAGCTCAAGAAAAGGCATTCACGATAGAAATGCTTCAAGGCAAGCTCTGAAACATCAGTGAAGTTGACATTCTGGAAGGCAAAGCGCCTCAGTTCCTGCTCTTCCTGCTGTAGCAGTTGAACAAGTTCGGTGTTGTTCTTTATCTGTGTGTATCTGTCTCGCATCGGAAAGGTGAAAGTTGAAGGTTGAAAGTTGAAATCGGTACAAATTTACGAAATAATTATGAATAATGAATTTTGAATAATGAATTATTTGTACCTTTGCACCCCAAATCGTACACAAGCGATATGAACGCGCGGCAGTCATTGCTCTTCTTCTTTTGTGTGCTGGCAGGTCTAATACTGCTCTGCATCTGCTTTCCTTCCGACGGTCTGCCGCTCGGAGGTGATTTGCGTTTGCGCTTTCCCAGCCTGACGGCAGTCATGGGAGAGGAACAAAAGCAAGAAGAGATTGTCGAGGAAGAGACAGACACGATGCCTGACCTCACGCCCGAGGAACTGCTCCAGATGCGGCAGGATGCTCTCAATGCCCAACAGATTGAGGAGTTCCGTGCGTATTGCACGAAGGATGCTGCCCGCATCTATATGCCTAATGATGACGAGACCTATCTGGACGGGCTTTGGGAAACGCTGCAACTGGCTGCGACCAATCATGTGCGCATCATGCATTACGGCGATTCGCAAATAGAATGCGACCGCATTACAAGCCTGCTCCGACAGAAGTTCCAAGAGGAATTTGGCGGCATGGGCGTTGGGCTGGTGCCAGCCCTTCAGACCATCCCCACCTTTACTCTTAGCTCTAACATCACGCCCGATGATGTGCCACAGTATTTGGCATACGGTCCTGCTGATATGCGGAGCGCAGACAACTTCTACGGCCCGCTTGCCCGCGTGACACATATCCCAGAGCACGCTACCATCCGCCTCACGGGAAGGGGTGGAAAGGACTACCACCTTGCTTCGCGTTTCAGCCGTATCACGGTTATCACGAGACAGCCGGCAACACTTCTGTTAACTACAAGTGAAGAAGAAGAGGCACAGGAGATGCCTCTCGACAGCGGCGGTGAACCCTGCTTCTATACAACCTCGCTGAGCAGAGCCGTTAACAGCGTCACGCTGGAGGTGCAAGGCGAGACGGATATCCTCGGCATACAGCTGGACGGACAGACAGGAGTCAACATGGACAACATTCCCATGCGCGGCAGTTCGGGCAACTGCCTCACCACCATTAGCCGTTCGTCGGTTCGTCCCTTCTTCGAGCGCGAGAACGTGGCACTCGTCATCTTGCAGTTTGGCGGCAACAGTACGCCTTACCTCAGCCGTTCCAGGCTGCACGACTTCAAGGAAAGCATCAAGCAGCTCATTCGCTCCTTCCAAGCACTTGCGCCGAAAGCAAAGGTGCTCTTCATCGGGCCTGCGGATATGGCTCGAAACAATGAAGAGGGCGAACTGGAATCCTATCCCATCCTTCCTGCCCTCAACGACAGCCTTCGCGCAGCTGCTGACGAAGCTGGAGCTGCCTATTGGAACATGTACGCTGCAATGGGCGGCAGGGGCAGTATCATCCGCTGGGTGGAAGCCAACCCGCAACTGGCTGGCGAGGACTACATCCACTTCACGCCGCTCGGCGCAAAGAAGATTGCCAAACTGCTCTATGACACTCTTCATCTATACTACCGCTTTTACCTCTTCCGCACAGGACAGGAGCAGGTGGAACTGACTGCCGAGGACTCTGCGGCAGTAAACATCCAACAAGAAGAGTATTAACAAGTAAATGAACAAGATTCTATTATATAAACAACAGATTAAACTGATTGAACGGATTTATTATTCTTTATCTATAAAGCCGCTTAATTATATTATTGCACAGATAATAAGCCGTGCCAAAAATCCGTTTAATCCGTTCAATCCGTTGTTTGTATATATAATAATGTGTATGTCCCTCGTGGCTGTAGCGCGGCAGCAGGTACCTATTCCTGATGTGCCGGGCATCAAGTTGGGCAAGAACCGCCTTGACTTCCCTGGCACGCACGAAAGGTTCGATTCTCTCGTCTGTCGTTTGCAGAACACCGACGAGCACCTGAACATCCTGCACATCGGCGGCAGCCATGTTCAGGCAGGCATCTTTTCACATCGTCTGCGAGAGCACTTCAATGCTTCCCGAGGTCTGCTTTTCCCCTGGAAAGCCATTCGAACAAATGCACCTGTCGATTATTGTTTCATACCTTCTGGCGTTTGGGAGAGGTCGCGCTGCACAGAGCCTTTTCCGTCGGAACGACTCGGCATGAGCGGAGCGGCAGCCATCACCTCCGACTCTCTTGCTTCGCTCCGTTTGGAGCTTCCCCCAAAGTATGCCTTCAGCCGTCTGCGTATTCTTGGAGAGGCCGAAGGCGGAGCAGAGCCGTATCTGCTTCTTGACAAGGGCGACACGATTGAAGCCGAGAGGCAAGACAAGGATTTCCTCTTTACCCTCAGCAACCCCGACAGCCTCTGCACCATTGCTTTCAGAGGAATGAAGGGAGGTTCGCGCTTTGTGCTGCGAGGCATCTTCCCGGAGAATGAGCAGCGCATAGTCTATACGGAGAGCGGCGTGAACGGCGCCAGCGTTCCATCGTGGCTGCGCTGTGACCTTCTTGCGGAAGAGCTTTCGCGCATCTGTCCGCCCGACCTTGTCATCTTTGGCATAGGCATCAACGATGCGAATGTTGCCCCTACCCGATTCGACGTAGAAGCATTCAAAAGCTCGTATCGCACCCTCATGGACGAGATGCGCAAGGCCAATCCGAATGTCTGCTTCCTCTTCATTACGAACAACGACTGCTGGCTGCGCGTTGGCCGTCAGCGCCGCACCCTCAACCGCAACACGCAGAAGGTGGAGCAGGCCATGATGGAGCTTGCACGCGAATGTGGCGGAGCCGTCTGGAACCAGTTCCGCATCATGGGCGGCTTCAGCAGCAGCAACCGATGGGTGAATGCCCGACTGATGAACCGCGACCACATCCATTTCCTGCGTCCCGGCTACGAACTGCTGGCCGACCTGTTGTATAATGCAATCTCGGAGCACTCGGAGTCTTCTGAGTACACTGAAAACTCAGAACACTCAGACAATTAATTTTGAATTTATAAATTTTGAATTTTGAATTACTCATAAGCTACCTGCAGGACGTCTTCCGCTTCGACGAGAACAGCCCCCTGCTCTTCACACAGATGCATTTCTGGGTGTTCTTCTGCATCGTCTTTGCCGGCTTTGCCCTCATGCAAAAGCGCACCCTCATGCGCAACGCCTATCTGATGGCTGTCAGCCTGCTCTTCTACTACAAGACGAGCGGACTGTTCGTAGGGTTGCTGTTGCTGGTAACTTGCAGCGACTTCCTGATTGCCCAGCGCATCTACGCTTGCAGCGATAGGTGGCGGAAGTGGCTCTGGCTGACACTCAGCGTCACGCTCGACCTCGGCATCCTCTGCTACTTCAAGTACAGCTACTTCTTTGCCGACATCATCGGGCAAATCTTCGGCATACACCTTGAGGTCAAGAACATTGCTGCCGAGTGGTTCAACAGCGCGGCGGGAAGCCCGGTCTTCAGCGTGGACCGCATCATCCTGCCCGTCGGCATTTCGTTCTACACCTTCCAAGTCATCAGCTATACCGCCGACGTCTATCGCGGACTTATCAAGCCCGTTCGCAACATTCTCGATTTCGGCTTCTACGTCAGCTTCTTCCCGCAACTCGTGGCAGGTCCTATCGTCAAGGCAAGCGACTTCATTCCCCAGCTCTACCGCCGCTACTTCCTGAGCCGCAGAATGTTCGGCCTCGCCATCTTCATGATACTGGGAGGCTTGACCAAGAAGATTATCCTGAGCGACTATCTGGCGCTCAACTTCATCGACCGCGTCTTTGCCAACCCCTTGCTCTTCACTGGTTTCGAGAACCTCGCTGCCCTCTTCCTCTATTCCCTTCAGGTCTATGCCGACTTCTCGGGCTATACGGACATAGCCATCGGTCTGTCGCTGCTCATGGGCTTCCATCTGCCAAAGAACTTCAACTCACCCTATAAAGCCCAAAACTGCTCCAACTTCTGGAAGCGCTGGCACATCAGCCTGAGCCGCTGGCTGCAGAACTATCTCTACATCCCCCTCGGCGGCAACAGGGAAATCACCTTCGGCACATACTTCTGGATAGCCCTGCTCACTCTCTCCGCCCTCATCTTGAGCGGCAATGTCTGGGTGGCTGCGGGCGCTCTGCTGCTTGCCGTCTCTGTTGTCGTGACGGCTTGGCGTTGCCCCGACAGGAGAAAGAAAATCTACGCCAACCTCAACAGCATGATAACGATGCTGCTTGGCGGCCTTTGGCACGGCGCAAGCCTGAACTTCCTCATTTGGGGCGGACTGAACGGCGTGGGCATGATAGTCTATAAGTTCTGGCGCGACGCCAAGCCCCTGCACCGCGCCATCGCCACCACCGCCGCAGCCCTCGCTTGCTGGATGCTCACCATCTACCAGCCGGCACCGCTTTGGCGCATCTTCCTCTGCTTCACAGGCTTCATCGCTGTAAGTGCATGGCTAAAAGGGGGAGTTAAAGAAGTTAAAGGAGTTATCGCTCGCCATGCTCGCAAGAAGTTAAAGGACAATAGTTTTGCGAGCAAAAGCAGCAGCCCAAGGTATCGTCTTATAACTTCCTTTAACTTCCCCATTTCAACTTTCAACTTTCAACTTTCAACTCTCAATCGTCCTTGGTCTATCCTCGTCACCTTCACCTTCATCACCTTCACGCGCCTCTTCTTCCGTTCGGGCAGTAATCTCGACCCAGCCACCGCCAACCAGCAAGCCTGGCAGACAGCTACGCAGATGGTGACCCGCATCGGTTCGCGCTGGACGGGCAACGAATGGGCGATTATCTGCACCTATCGCAATGTCTTCCTTCTCTTTGTTCTGGGAATGATAATCCACTGGCTGCCGGAGAACTGGAAGCGCCGCTACCGTTTCGCCTTCGCCTCGCTGCCTCTGCCCGTGATGTGCCTTGTCTGCATCTTCGCAGTCCTCGTCATCTACCAGTTCGTCAGCGCCGAGATGCAGCCCTTCATCTACTTTCAGTTCTGAAGTCCAAATGGTCTCGTCTCTCACCTAACCGCTTTAGGGTCTGCCAAAGAGGACTCGCGATGCAAAAAAAGAAGCTCCGCGTGATGGAAGCCTCTCTTTTCTTGGTGTTGCAGTTGTTGCAAGTGTTGCGCTTTACTTTTTGCTGACGTTTTTTCTTTGACCACGGATTAAACGGATTAAACAGATTTTATGCCGGTAGCTTTGCCATTTTGCAGATTTGTCTCGGATTCAACGGATTGGCATCAGGCGAGAATCCGCTCAATCCGAAACCAATTTGGGACGCTTTAATCCGTTAAATCTGTTAAATCCGTGGTTGAATAAAAGTTGGTGTTCAGAATGGGCCGTGGCCCATGCACGAGGTCGTAGTGATGGCGGTCAGGGCGGCGGTGACGGCAGCCACGATGACTTTGAGGATGACTTCCCAGATGTTGTTCTTTTTCATCATTTCATTTACAATTTTACGATTTACAATGTACAATTTATTTACAATTTAGCCATTTGGCAATTTTTCCCTCGTTCTGGCGGATTTGCAATCCGGCAGTATCGAATATAAGCATTTGCAATGCGATAGACAAGAATTGCGGGATTGCTTTCCCTCCGTCGCCGTAGGAGTTACGGCTCCCTTCATCAGGCCGCAATGACATTCAGTCATTGCTCTAAAGACCTGATTCGCCCCATATCCAATACGGTCGGATTGCAAATCCGCCCGAACAAGGAAGCTTTTTTATTTTCTAAGGAGTCTGGGAGTTTAGGAGTTTTTTTTCGCTGCTCTGCAGCGAACCTCCTTGACTCCTTTCCTCCTTAGAATCAATAGTCTCCGCGGCAGAATTCCCTCGTTCTGGCGGATTTGCAATCCGCCAGCATCGAATATAAGCATTTGCAATGCGATAGACAAGAATTGCGGGATTATAAATCCCCATATTCTATGCTGGCGGATTGCAAATCCGCCAGAACAGGGAACAGGGGGAATCCGCCAGAACTGTTGAACGCCAGAACATGGGCGCAGAAATAATTAGTAGCTCTTCTTGAACTGGCGGTCGATGTTGCGGCGGTCTTCCTTTTCCTTGAGGGTTTCGCGCTTGTCGTACGCCTTCTTGCCTCGGCAGATGTGGATGTCGAGCTTGGCAAGCCCCTTCTCGTCGATGAAAAGGAGGACGGGCACAATGCTGAAGCCCGGGGACTTGACGGTTGACTGCATCTTGCGAATCTCCTTGCGGTTGAGGAGCAGCTTGCGGTCGCGCCGCTCTACATGGTTGTTGTAGGAGCCTTGCTCGTACTGCGCGATATACATGTTCTTCACCCATACCTCGCCGCCAATGATGTAGCAATAGGTGTCCACGAGGCTTGCCTTGCCCTTGCGGATGCTCTTTATCTCGGTGCCGGTCAGGACGATGCCTGCCGTGTACTTGTCCATGAGCAGGTAGTCGAACTCGGCACGCTTGTTCTTGATGTTTATGTCTTTGCCCTTATTGGGAATGAGTGACTTGGCCATGTTTAATTGTTTTTATTGAAGATTGAAGATTGAAAGCTCCGCCTTCCTTTTCAATGTTCAATTTTCAATGTTCAATGTTTATAAACTGTTCCAGATGGTCGTCAACATAGTGGGCGATGATGTCCGTCACTTCCTCTTCCATTTCGATGAACTCGTCGTCGAGGTCGTCGAACTCGGGGTACTGCTCGAAGAGTGCCATGAACTCCTCGTCGGTGCAGTCGGCAGTAAGTTCCGAGCCATACTTCTCGAAGAGCTTGCGCCCCTTGTAGATGAGCTTGCTGAAGTCGTGGGCGCCCCAGAGCCGCATGGCTTTGGCGAAGGGATTGAGGAAGATGAAGGGACCGTAGCCGTTGTGAATGAGCTGGATGAAGCCGCCGTCCATCACCTCTTCGCGCAGGATGAAGTAGGCCAGCAGCGTCGTTTGCTCACCATTCAGGAGCGGTAAGGTCTCGGCATTCACCTCTCCCCCGATTGCGTCGAGGATGCGGGAGTGTATGCAGGCAAGGAAGGCATCAACGCCTTCGCTTGCCGCTTCCTGTAGTTTCGTATCCTGTATGCTGATGTCCATCTGCTGTTCAGTTTATCAATATCCGAAGATGTCCTTCAACGTGACGCGGCGGATGGGGCCGAGCGACTGGAGCTTCTGCATGTCAAGCTCTTTCTCGTCGCCGAGTATCATGTAGCGATAGGTGCGTCCCTTGATTTGCTTGTCGTGGAAGTCGGCAAGGTCGCCGAGCGTCATATCCTTCACCTTCTCATAGATGTCGCGGTTGGCGTCATGGTCTATGCCGAGGTCGCGCATACGCATATAATAATATAGTATGTTCTCGCGGAGGATGCGCTCGGAGGCAAGGCGCTTGAGGACTGCATCCTTGGCAAGCTGGAACGCCTGTTCGCTCTGCGGCATGTTCTCCACGATATCGTCGAAGACATTGAGGCACTCCGTCATCTTGTCATTCTGGGTGATGATGTTGGTGAAGAAGATGTTGGTGTCGTCGGCTTTGTCGGGCTTTGCATAGAGCGCTCCGGCAGAGTAAGCCAAGCCACGGGCTTCGCGCAGTTCCTGGAAGACGATGGTGTTCATGCCTCCGCCAAAGTACTCGTTGAAGACCTGAATGTCGGGCAAGAGGGCTGCGTTGAAGAGGTCGCCGCGATTGGATACATTTCGCATATAGATGTTCTTGGCGTCGAAGGGTGCAATGATGACTTCGGGTTCGAGGACGGGAAGGCGCTTGAAAGCCTCGTTCTCACCGCCTCGCCGCTCAGTAGCACTCCCCAAAAGGGGGAGCAAGGAGGGGGCATTCGGTCCGTAATAGAGGATATGCTGCGGAACGGAGGCGAGGTCGTGGAGGTGTGCGAGGAGGTCGGCGGGCTTGAGTGCCTGCATCTCTTCGGCGGAGAGGATGTGCGTGAAGGCATTGTCGGGACCGTAGATGCCGTAGTTGAAGAGGGCGCGTGAACAGGTGCGCTGGTCGAGCTTGTTGTCGGCTCTTGCCTTCAGCACATCAGCCACAACAGCATCATATACTTCCTGCTTTTCCACATTTCCCGAAAGCCAGTCCTGACAGAGCTTGAGTGCCTGCTCCATGTTCTCGGCAAGGCCTTTCACGTTGACGTACATCCTGTCCTCCTGTGCCCATAAATCCACATTACAAGCAATCTTGTAGAGTTCCATCTGGTATTGTTCGGCAGAGAGGCTGTCGGTGCCCATGTAGTCGAGGTACTGCGGAACGAGGGAGAGCACCTTGTCGGCCTTTGTGCCGCGGTCGAAAATATAGGTGACGGAGAAGAGCTGGGAACCGGATTCGTAGTGGGAAATCACTTCTTGTCCCTCGCCTCCTGCTCCTTGCTCCACTTTCAAATCTTTCCCGAAGTCGAGGAAGACAGGCTCTATCTCTTTCGAGGGCATCGAGAGGACTTCCGTCACGAAGTCGCTGGTCTTGTCGCGATTGGTCTCGATGGGCGAGATTTCGGGCTTCTCAATCTTCTTCTCGTTGGGGTCAACACCTTGACGCTTGAACACACAGGCATAGCCGTCGGTGAGGGTGGCATTGGCAAAGTCCACGATATCTTGCTTTGTAAGCTTGCTGATGCGGTCGGTCAGCTCCACAGCATCCTTCCAGTCGATTCCGTTGATGAAGGCATCAACAAAAAGCATGGCGCGCTGGCTGTTGTCTTGCAGGGATTCAAGGCGTTTGCGCTTCATGTTGTTCACGACGGCAGAGAGCAGCGACTCGTCCCATTCGCCCTTCTTGAGCTTCTCTATTTCGGTGAGCATGAGGCTGCGCACCTCTTCGAGCGTCTGACCTTCCTTGGGCGTAGCGTAGAGCCAAAGCGCGCTGTAGTCGTTGTTCTCCATCACGAAGGCCCCGCTTTCGAGCACCTTCTGTGCCTTGTTGAGATTGAGGTCCATCAGACCTGCCATACCGTTACTGAGCACTTCGCCCATGACTTCAAGCAAATCGGAAGAAGCATCGCTCTTGCCTGCAAACGGCCACGCCAGGAAGATGGACTCTGCCTCGCGACCGATGACTTCCTTGACGACAGGCTCCTTCAGCGGCTCTTCCTTCGGGAAACTGAGCTGCGGCAGGCTGTCGCTCTTCTGCCAGTCGCCGAAGTATTGCTCGATGGTCTTCAGCGTTTCCTCTGGGTCGAGTTCGCCGCTCAAGCAGATGGCGATGTTGTTGGGCACATACCAGTCGCGATAGTACTTCATCACATTCACGAGCGATGGGTTCTTCAGATGCTCCTGCGTACCGATGGTCGTCTGCGTGCCATAAGGATGGTGCGGGAAGAGGATGCCGTTGATGGCTTGGCTCACCTTGTCGCCGTCGTTCGTGAGGTAGATGTTGTACTCCTCATAGACGGCTTCAAGCTCGGTATGGAAGCCGCGAATCACCATATTGCGGAAGCGGTCGGCCTGCACCCTTGCCCATTGCTCGACGGTTCCAGCTGGAATGTTCTCGACGTAGCAGGTCACGTCCTCGCCCGTGAAAGCATTCGAGCCTGTGCTGCCAATGCCCGCCATCAGCTTGTCATATTCGTTGGCGATGGCGAACTTGCTGGCCTCGTAGCTGAAGCTGTCGATGCGGTGGTAGATGGCGCGGCGCTCGGCCTCGTCCTTCGTCTTGCCGTAGATTTCATACTGCGCCTCGATGCTGTCGAGCAGGGGACGTTCATTTTCGTAATCGATAGTGCCGAAGCTGTCGGTGCCCTTGAACATGAGGTGCTCCAGGTAATGTGCCAAGCCGGTACTCTCGGCTGGGTCGTTCTTCGAGCCTGTACGCACGGCAATATAGGTCTGGATGCGAGGCTCGTCGTGATTGACGGTCAGATAGACTTTCAGCCCATTGTCGAGGGTATAAATGCGTGTCTGCATAGGGTCGCCCTTCACGCTTTCGTAGTTGCTGTTGCCTGTGCAGGAAGACAGGTTAAAGGAAAGTGCCATCAGACAGCAAACAGCTGTCAGCAGATGGTAGAATTTTAGTTGTTTCAGGTTCATATCTTTTTGTTTTTATAGTTTCGCGCCGCAAAGGTACGAAATTAAATTCATAATTACGGAAATTATTGCTCCTTTTCCTTTGCCGCGTGCGAAAACAATAGTATATTTGTGCGCAAAAATGCATAAAAGGTAAAAAAACTCATTGGTATGAAAAAGATTATTCTCCTGGCTTTTACTTTATTCGTGGCTTTTGCCGACACTTTTGCCCAAAAGGAAGTTTCCGGCGTCTATGTGGGCGGTCACATCCGCCGCGAACGTCCCGGCACCATCACAAAGCTCCGCAACTCTGGCTTCACCTATGCCATCCTCTTCAACGTCCACGTCACAGCCGACGGCACACTCACGACCGATGGCGACACCATCTGCTACAACGGTAAATATGTGTTCCAGAATAAACATCCCTACTATCAGCAGGATGTGGCAAACCTCAAGACCGCACCTACCAGCATTACGCGGGTGGAAATTTGCATCGGCGGCTGGGGCAACGATGCCTACACCAACATCAAGAATCTTATTAACCCGAAGGGAACAGGCTCCACAACCATGCTCTACAAGAACTTCAAGGCTCTGAAACAAGCCGTGCCAGAGATTGATGCTGTGAACAACGACATCGAGCAGGACTACGACGTCGAGACTGGCGCCAAGTTCCACATTATGATGTACAATCTGGGCTACAAGACGACACTCGCCCCCTACACCTACAAAAGCTACTGGACGAGTCTCAACGACAAAATCCGCGCCTCGAAGCCGAAAGCTGTGGACCGCGTTATGATCCAGTGCTACGATGGCGGCGCAGGTAACGTGAACAGCGTCGGCACATGGAACTTCAATGGCGTGACAGAGCGACATGCTGGCCTGATGTACTACTCCAACGATTGGAGCGTGGACAAGAATATGGCGCAGTTCCAAAAGTGGAAGGACGACGGTGTGGCAACAGGCGGCTTTGTCTGGGTATATAACGACGAGAGTTGGGACCTCAACGCCTGGGCTTCGGGCATCAACCGCATCTTCGGAGCCGTTACGGTTCCCGAAGAACAGGTGGTCGTGCGCTGCTACAGCGAGAAGAACTACGGCGGCTATTGCATAGCTTTGCCAGAGGGCAGATTCACACAGGCAGACCTTGCCGTCTATGGATTGAAAGCCAACGACCTCTCTTCTTTAGAGCTTGTTGACGACTTTTATCAAATCAAACTCTACAAAAGCCCAGACTTCACCGGCACAGCCCGAAGATTCACGAAATCAATGAAGAGCATCACCACCTACGACAATTTGGTCTGCTCCATCATCATAGAACCCAATCCGACAGGAATAAACAGTCCTACTCCCGACTCCACTCCAGAGAGAGAGGAGATTTACGACCTTAGCGGTCAAAAGGTAAATGGCAAATTACCTCGGGGCATCTACATCGTGAACGGGAAAAAGATACTCTACTAACATTTCGTGCATAATAGGGAATGGCAATGGAAAAGATTTATTCAAAACGGAGAATGAGACAGGTTGCTCTTGCGCTTTTACTTCTCCTTCTTTTCATTGTTCCGCTGCAGGCTCAGAACTTCAACGGGGATGCTGACCTATCAAACCTCATCATTAATGAGATACAGGTGGGCAACATCGACCAATTCATCGACTATTCCTATAACTATGGAGCTTGGGCAGAGCTTTACAATCCCACTTCGGAAGACATACAACTCGACGGACTCTACGTCTCGGACGATGAATCTGCCCCCAGAAAGTTCCAGTTGCCTTTAGGAACAGGCATTATCAAAGCCGGCGACTATAAGGTCATCTACTTCGACCATAACTCTGCCGACGGCACCTTTGGCGACACAGCCTACAAGCAAGTTCGATTCAAGCTTCAAAACGACGGAGGCTCCCTGTTCCTCTTCGACACCGAAGGCACTTTGTTGGCTTCTGCCGACTATCCCGAGCTTATCACCCGCTGCTCTTGGGCACGCAAAAAGGACGGAGGCAATGAATGGGGATGGACGGGAGAACCCTCTTTGGCTGCCTCGAACAATGAAAGCGACTTTGCAGAATTCCGACTCGAAGCACCTGTGGTTGATACCGACTCGCGTCTCTTCACAGAGCCTTTCACCATTCGTGTCAACATTCCCGAAGGAACAACCTTGCGCTACACGACCGACGGCACGGCACCCTCTTCCACAAACGGAGCAACAAGCGAGGACGGCATCTTCAGCATCAGCGAAACAAAAGTCCTGCGCTTCGTCCTCCTGCAGCAAGGAATGCTCCCAAGCCCAGTCGTGACACGAAGTTACATCTACCGCAACCGCGACTACTACCTGCCCGTCATTTCCATTGTCACCAATCCCAAGAACCTCTACGACGGTAAGATTGGCGTCTATGTGGACGGCACCAACGGCGTAAGCGGACGCAACCATGGCCCTTCCAACATCAACATGGATTGGGAGCGACCTGTTAACTTTGAGTATCTAACACCTGACGGGGAAATGGCTGTCAATCAGGAAGCTGAATTTGTCATTTCGGGAGGCTGGAGCCGCCACTACGCACCTTCATCCTTCAAGATTAAGGGTACTAGCCGCTACGAGGGCAAGAAGACCATCGACTACTATCCCTTCTTCCGCTACAAGCCCTATAACAAGTTCCGCCAGATAATGATTCGCAACGGCGGCAACGACAACAACTCGCAGGCACACGGCAGGGTACGCGATGCACTCACCCAGCAAGTCCTCTTGTCGAGCGGTTTCTATTGTGATTGCCAGGACTATCAGCCTGTCCATATCTTCTTCAACGGTCGCTACCTTGCCCAGCTCAACCTTCGAGAGCCAAACAATCGCTATCACGGCTACGCCAACTACGGCTATGATGACGACGAGATGGATGCCTTCGAGTACTCCAACGGCTACTTCCAGATGGCAGGCACAAAGGATGCCTTCAACCGCTGGAAGAACCTTGCACAAAGATGTTCTTCGCCGAATACCTACGAAGAACTCAAGCAGCTCGTTGACATCGACGAGGTGACGAATTTCTTTGCAGCCATCAGCTATATCGGTTGCAGCGACTGGATTTGCAACAATAACAACGTCAAGGGCTATCGTTCACAGAATGATGGTAAGTTCCGCCTCACCCTTCACGACCAGGACTGGGGCTGGAGCAACTCCAACGGCGTGAAGCTCCTTGATGGCAACTACGGCAACGAACTGCTCTCTATATATAATAACATGAAGCGCGGCAGCGAGGACTTCCGCCGTCGTTTCATCGATGCTTATTGCATCCTGAATGGTAGCGTTTTCGCCACCAAACGCTGTCTCAGCATTTGCGACAGCATCTGCCGACTTGTTGAACCAGCCCTTGCATGGGAAGACAAGGAGCCGTGGACATCATACAACGAACAGAAGTCTGCAATGGCAGGAATGACTTCTAGAAGATCGCGCATGACTTCCCTGAAATCAGCTTATGGACTTGGGGACGGTATGGCGGTGAAGTTCAATGCCAACGTGCCCGGAGCAGCTTTCCTTCTCAATGGTCAACCTGTACCCTGCGCTACCTTCGACGGCACACTCTTTGCCCCTGTCACTCTCGAAGCATCTGCACCAGCTGGCTATAACTTCGTTGGCTGGAGCAAGACAGGCAATTCCACCGTTACTGACATCTACAAAGGCGACAGCTGGAGCTATTGGGACAAAGGTTCGCTCGACGGCACCGACTGGAAGACAGGCTCCGTCAGCAATTGGCCTCAAGGCCCGACTCCGCTTGGCTACGGCAAGAGTTCCATCGTCACCACCATCAGCTACGGCTCTGACAGTAGCAACAAATATCCTACTTATTACTTCCGAAAGGATTTGCAAATTGATACCGAAGCTGCAAACATTGCCTCTATGACACTCAGTTTCACAGCAGACGATGGCTTCGTGGTCTATATTAACGGGACAGAGGCTTGCCGTTATCTTATGCCCGAAGGCGAACCTACCTTCGAGACATATGCCACAACCTATGCTCCTGACAATCCAGATTCCGGCACAATCGACCTGCCTGTCAGCCTGCTCCGAAATGGCAAGAATGTCATCGCCGTCGAAGTACACAATAATGTGCCTGGCTCAACCGACATCTATTGGGATGCGGAGATAAGCTACAACATCACATCCGGCACAGCTATTGTCAGCCGCAAACGTACGCTTCGCCTCGACACCGATGCCGATACAGAGATACAGGCCATCTTCAAGCCCCTGCAGCAAGAATGCCTCGTGGCAGCAGGTGCTCCGCCGGTTGTGGTCAACGAGGTCAGCGCAAGCAACACCGTTGCCGCCAATGAATACGGCAAACGAAACGACTGGATAGAGCTTTACAACACCACCGACCACGACATCGACCTCGAGGGCATGTTCCTCACCGACGACCCAAACGAGCCGGAGAAGTACAAAATAGCCTCCCCCGCTATAATTCCCGCTCACGGCTATTACATCATTTGGGCTGACAAGCTCGACCCCTTGCGTCAGCTACATGCAAATTTCAAGCTTGCAAACGACGACGAGCAGAGCGTCACTATCACAGCTGCCGACCACTCATGGAGCAACACACTCACCTATTGGTCGCATAGCGGAGATGAGAGTGTAGGCCGCTATCCTGATGGCGGAAAGAGAATCTATCGCATGACACGCCCCACCATTAGTGCCACCAACACGCTCACATCCTACAGCGAATGGCTGTGCGGCATTGATGAGAACTTCGACGAAGAGACTTTCCTCGATGCTATCACAGATGTCGCCCAAGACGAAAGGTCGATGCTCGATGGTCAACATTCAATGATTTACACTATCGATGGTATGAAGGTTGAGCGTCCCCAGCGCGGCATCAACATTGTCCGCACTACAAATCCCGACGGTTCTGTCAGCATCAAACGATTGCTCGTAAGATAAATTCCTATGGTTTCTATAGACAATTTAAGCGTAGAGTTCAGCGCAAAGCCGCTTTTCAATGACATCAGCTATGTCATCAACGACCACGACCGCATTGCCCTCGTCGGCAAGAACGGTGCGGGCAAGAGCACGATGCTGAAGATTATCGCTGGCATTCAACAGCCCACAAGCGGCTCCGTCTCTGTGCCTCGCGATGCCACAATCGCCTACCTGCCTCAAGTGATGGTGCTGACTGACGAACGTACTGTAAGGGAAGAAGCTGAGCGTGCATTCGAACACATCAACGAGATGCAGGACGAGCTGGAACGTCTCAACAAGCAGCTTGCGGAACGCACTGACTATGAGAGCGAAGCATACATGGCGCTCGTGGAACGCTTTACACATCTTGACGAACAATTCCGCATGATGGGAGGTAGCCACTATCAGGCAGAAGTGGAGCGCACCTTGCAAGGTCTTGGCTTCCTCAGAGAAGACTTCGACCGCCCCACGAGCGAGTTCAGTGGAGGCTGGCGAATGCGCATCGAACTGGCAAAGCTGCTGCTTCAGCATCCCGATGTGCTCCTGCTTGACGAACCGACAAACCACCTCGACATCGATAGCATCCAGTGGCTCGAGAACTTCCTTGCCACGAGCGCGAATGCCGTTGTGCTCGTCAGCCACGACCGCGCATTTATAAATAATGTGACGAACCGCACCATCGAGATTAGTTGCGGCAAGATATACGACTACAAGGTGAAGTACGACGAATATGTCAAGCTTCATGCGGAGCGTCGAGAGCAGCAGCTTCGTGCCCTCGAGAACCAGCAGAGGGAGATTGCGGAGGCGCGTGCCTTCATTGACCGTTTCCGCTATCAAGCCACGAAAGCCATTCAAGTCCAGCAGAAGATAAGGCAGTTGGAGAAGATTGTGCCGATAGAGGTTGATGAAGTGGATAACTCGGCTCTGCGCCTCAAGTTCACTTGCTCGATGCGCAGCGGCGACTTCCCCGTCATCTGCGACGAGGTGGGCAAGAGCTACGGAGAGCATTGCGTCTTCAAGAACGTCAACCTGACCATCAGAAGAGGCGAGAAGGTGGCTTTCGTCGGTCGAAACGGCGAAGGCAAGACAACGCTCGTGAAGTGCATCATGGGCGAGATTCCCTTCGACGGCACGCTCAAAGTGGGACACAACGTGCAGATTGGTTACTTTGCCCAGAACCAGGCGCAGCTGCTCGAAGGCGAATACACCGTTTTCGACACCATCGACCGCGTGGCAAGGGGCGACATACGTCTCAAGATACGCGACATTCTCGGAGCCTTCATGTTCGGTGGCGAGGCTGGCGACAAGAAGGTGAAGTTCCTCTCCGGCGGCGAACGGACGCGCTTGGCGATGATAAAGCTCTTGCTTGAACCAGTCAATTGTCTCATCCTCGACGAGCCGACCAATCATCTCGACATGCGTTCGAAGGACGTGTTGAAGGCTGCCATCCGCGACTTCGACGGCACGGTTATCGTGGTGAGCCACGACCGCGAGTTCCTCGACGGACTTGTGACGAAAGTCTATGAGTTCGGTGGCGGAAAGGTGAGAGAGCATCTGGGAGGGATATATGACTATCTAAGCCCCCTCCCCGCTCCCCCTTTGGGGGAGGGCCTCAATCCCGCTGTCTCGTCTCCCGATAAGCCCTCCCCCAAAGGGGGAGCA
>JAFXZK010000005.1 GCA_017541265.1 Bacteroidaceae bacterium
CACTCCGACTATCCCGTTTCACCGATGATGGATATCAAACTCAGCATCTATACGGCTGAGAAACGCGACTATCCAAAGGAATTGTTTGGCGGCGCAACAGCCCCGCGCAATCTGAAGGAAGCCATCACCCGCGAACAGTCGCTGTGTGCCATGACTATCAATGTGGCCCGTCAGTTCCATCAGGAGCACCGTCTGGGCTCCATCGAGTTCGGCAAGATTGCCAATATGACGGTGTACGACTGCGACTTCCTGCACGACGACATCGAGAAGGTAGCCCAAGCCAACATCATCGCCACCATCGTTGACGGCGAGGAGGTTTATAAGGCAATTTAACCATCTGTGTCCTGACAAACAGGTAGCTTTTTGGGCATCTTTTGGCCCTACGCCAAATAAGTGCGTGTACTTACGTTGATAAGTACACGCACTTATTGCATTAAGTACACGTACTTATGGCGACAAGTACACGTACTTATGGCGACAAGTACACGTACTTCCGGGAACCCCTATTCGTTTCAGCATTCTAAAGCAGGCTAACGATTGATAAACAGCTTCTTGTCCTTGCCGATGACGATGCCGCGAGTGCGGTTCGTAGCGGGCAGGCCTGAAGGAGTGAAGAGCGACCTTTCTCCATCTTCCCCGAGGGGGAAGGTTATGGCATCTTCGTTGTCTCTTTGCAACATGAGCGTGCCGGCGGGGATGTCGGCATGTACTTCGTAGGCACCTTCATCAAGCGAGAGGGTCCAGGAGCAGGTAGAGGAGGATGTCTGGGAGAGCGACGAGGCGATGCCTGGCACGAGCGACTCGCCGTTGGTCGTCGGGGCATAGATGATGTTGTCCTTGGTTGTTGCCTTCTCAGGCTCTACGACAATCATTGTCCAGAACTGCAGGGAGGGCAATGTCAGCGTGATGGTGCCGGAGCCTTGGGTGTATCTGTAGTCTGTCAGCTCCTGCATGGCACCGCCGCAGTAGTCGGGCGAAGCGACCCAGATGCGGCGCACCCTGCCCATGCCTGTCAAGCCAGTCAGCTTGATGGAAAGGTTCTCGAAGCGTTGCGGCCAAGGGCGTGTAGCCTGATTATCATGCCAGCAGAGCATATAGTCATCGTTGACGTCGGTTGCCGTCTCTTCGTGCGTGAAGTTGAGCAAGTGGACGACCTGCCGCCCGTTTACTTCGCGGGCAAGCATCGTCACTTGGTTTGCCACCGGTTCCCACGTGTTAATCGTCACGTCGGAGCACGTCGCCTTGACATTTGTCTTCTCCTTCCAATCGTCTCGCAACAGGTTTTCGTAGGCCGTGAGGAAGTCGTAGTAGCGCGTCATCCAGTCCTCAATTTGATTATGCCACTTCATGCCTGCGTAGGGGAAGTACTCTCTGCAGAGCATGTGGTCGCCCCCAAGTTCGAGATGCGACCCGCCGAGGGCGAACATCACGGCATCTGCCATGACGATGCCGGGCGTGTTGAAGTTCTTGCCGTCCGTGGTGTAGTTCATGTAGGCGGCAAGGACGGAGCGCAGGGCAGGGTTGAGGTTGAGGTTCTCGTCGATGACGTTCTTGATGTTCGTGAAGCGTCCGTCGCCGCTCGCAAGACTGCTTCCGGCCTGATTGCCCCAGACTTCCGAGTAGAGGAAGTCCATCTTTCCTGTCCCTGCAATCTGTTGTGCGCCCCATTGTCCTACAGCGTTCATTATGAGCCGCTTGTCGGGGTGACGGTTCTTCATGTGGTTGATGAAGGTGGAGAAAGCGTCGCAGAGGTTGATAGGGTTGCCGTCGTAGTCATAGACGTTGCCTCGCCAGCCGAGTTGGTCTATCTGATAGCCGTCGAAGTCGAGCATCGAATAGACCTCGTCGTTACGTTCTGCCAGGTAGTTCAGCCAGTCTTCGTTGGCAGGATTGACTACATAGATGTCGCTCTTCCAACTGTTTGGCAGGTCATGTCGGTCGATTGTCGAGTGGTTTCTGTCTTTGAAGATGAACCATTCGGGCTGCACGCCTCGCTCCTGCCAGCCGTCGAGGGCGCCGTAGCAGAGGTTGTAGAAGATGCTTTTCATGCCGCGGTCGTGTTGAGCGCGGATGTAGTTCTTGATGGCGGAGGTGTAGATGGTGCGGTTCGCCACGTCTTTGTAGGTTGTCCAAAGGCCGCCTTCGCGTGTGCCGCCCAGCGGCCAGTCGTGGCAGTAGTGCCAGTCCTGGAACTGCACGCCGTTGATGTGGCAGCGGTTCAGCCACTTCATCTCGGTCCTTGTTTTAGTGAGTGTCTTGTCGTTGCCGAAGGTAGCCACGAAGCCGTAGCGCGGGAAGCGTGTCCAGTCGCTGCTGACATCGATGGCAATAGTGGCGAGGATGTTGTCCATCGTACATTGTCCATCGTCCATCGTACATTGATAGACTTCCACCATGTAGCCTCGGAAATCCTCTGGCGGTGCCGTCCAGGTCCATGTGCGGGTGGAGAGCAGAGTGTCGGCAATGATGTCGCCCATATAGCGGTAGCGGACGCGTGAGCCAGATGGTGGTTTGCTCGAGAAGGTCAATGTCACCGTCTCGCCTGGAGCGTAGCTGCACTTGTCTGTCTCGATGCTGTAGCGCAGTTTGGGGAGCTTGACGTTTGCCCCCGAAGCCAGCACAGGAGCGATGGGGCGGGCATCGATGCTTTTCTTGTAGGATTTGCTGTGCAGGGCCATCGTGCCGGCGCCAAGCGTGAGCGTGCCGCTGTAGATGCCTGCATCGGGCGCGTCCTCGTGCAGCGAGAAATCATTCTTGTCGTTGAAGACCGTGCTGACAGCGGTGCCGACAGGGTAGAGTCGGGGCGGGTAGATGCGTGCTTCGGGCTGGCTGGCCGTCAGCATCGGTATTGCCAACAGCTGGAAGATGAGAAACAAACAGGATATTCTTTTCATCTTTATCGTGTGTATGTGCAATTCTTCTGCAAAGTTAATTCTTTTTTCGGGAAATACCATAGACCGATGTACAAAAGTATTGCACTTTTCACAAGGCGTGTTGAAAAGAGTTGTTTCCTACGCTGAAACGGTTTGTATCGCATAGGATACAAGTCGTTTCAGCATAGGAAACAGAATCGGGCTGCCTGAGTTTTTGACGGATAAATCAGAAACCCTGAAATAATTTATCTTTTCTTTTTGTATTTTGCTTGCTTATTCGTACCTTTGCAAAGGAAATAAATAAAATAGACATGGCAAACTACATCAAGCAAAGCCTCGAAGAGGGCGAGACAATCATCTTCAAGGGCCGGCTGCACTGGTCGTACATCTTCAGGTACTTATTCTTTAGCCTGCTGTTCACGGTGGGCGGCATCGTAGCCATTTACCTGGCTTACTACAGATACCCTGGGCAAAAGACGGAGCTTTTTTATGCAGGCATTGCGCTGCTAGTGCTGGCATTCTTTGTCTGGATTGTCGGACGCATTGTCCGCACGCGCAGCGAGTTCGCTGTCACGGACACGCGCTTTGTGCAGAAGGACGGCATCTTCAACATCAAGATGACGGAGATTCCGCTTGCCCGCATCGAGACGGTTAACTTTTACCAATCGCTCTGGCAGCGCATCCTCGGCACAGGCTGTGTGGAGATGGTGGGCAGCGGCGGCACGTCGCACCAGGTGCATTGCATCGAGCAGCCCATGAAGGTGCGCAAGATTATCGTGGCATCAATTAAGAAACCTCAGACAAGTCCGACAGGTCAGACAAGTCAGACGGGTCCGACCAGTCCAATAAAACCACAGAACAATGAAACAGCAGAAAGTTGAGCAGCGCATAGCTTTCGTCGATTGGATTCGCGTCATTGCTTGCTTCATGGTGATGCTGGTTCATGCCAGCGAGAACTTCTATGGTGCCGACGACAGCGGCTTGGCTGGCAACGTGTCGAAGCTTGCCACGGAGGCTAACCGCTTCTGGGTCGCCTTCTATGACGGAGGTGTGGGTCGTACGGCTGTGCCTCTCTTTATGACCATCAGTGCCTTCCTGCTTGTTCCGATGAGACCAGGCATGAGCATGACGGACTTCTATCGTAGGCGAATGCTTCGCATCCTGCCTCCGATGATTGTCTTTATGCTGCTCTACTGCTTCCTGCCCTTGGCATGGGGCGGCATGACGTGGGAAACGTCGTGGGCGGACTTCTGCCGTCTGCCGTGGAACTTCCCGTCGATGGCCGGGCATCTGTGGTTCATGTATCCGCTCATCAGCCTATACATTATTATACCTGTCGTGTCGCCTTGGCTGGAGAAAGCTTCGGCAAAGGACGAACGCTTGTTCCTTTACATTTTTGCCTTCTCCACGGTGATGCCTTGGCTGCACCGTTTCGTCAGCGAAGAGCTGTGGGGCGAGTGCTTCTGGAATGGCTTCCACATGCTTTGGTATTGCTCTGGCTACCTTGGCTACTTGGTGCTGGCGCATTACATCCGCTTCCACCTCACATGGAGTGACTCACGCCGCCTGTGGGTTGGACTCGTCTGCTTCCTCGCCGGAGCCGCATTCACGGCGTGGAGCTTCTGGCTGAAAGGTGTGCCGGGTGTTGCCATTGAAACCCCAATGCTCGAATGGAGCTGGGAGTTCTGCACTCTGAACGTGCTGGTGGCCACTTTCGGCCTCTTCCTTATGTTCTCAACCATCAGGAAGCCTGCGCCGCGCCTCATCACGTCAATTGCTAAGCTAAGCTTCGGCATGTACCTCATGCACATGTTCTTCCTTGCTCCCATCGCAGTGTACTTCGTTAATGGCAACCAAGCCGAGCCGCTCATCCCCGTCTGGGCAGCCATCCCAGTTATCGCCATTTTGAGCTACATCTGCTGCGCCGTCACCACTAAACTCATCTCCCTCCTTCCTGGTAGCAAGTGGATAGTGGGGTAAAAGGTTAAAAGGTGAAAAAGTTAAAAGGTGAAAGTGTTTCGTAAATAACGTCGTAACGGATAATTAACAGAAACATTAAAGCAAGATGAAAACAAGAACAATCTTTGCGGCTCTGCTGCTGATTGCAGCGGTTTCGCAGACCGTAAGAGCACAAAAGGTGCTAATCTACAAGACAGACAAAACACAAGTTGAACTCAAGACCTCAGAGGTTGACAGTATGGTATTCGTTCCTGAAGAACCTCTTCTGACCTGTCCCGATGACAATCATCCTCATGCTATTGACCTGGGTTTGCCGAGCGGTACGAAGTGGGCTTGCTGCAACGTGGGCGCAAGCACGCCGGAGGGCTACGGCGGCTACTATGCTTGGGGCGAGACATGCGAGAAGAATGCGTATAATTGGGACACCTACGCTTATGGAAGCTCATGGGATAATTGTGTTAACATCGGCTCTGACATCGCAGGCACCTCCTATGATGTCGCTCATGTCCGCATGGGTGCGCCTTGGCGTATGCCCTCAACGGGTCAACAGCAGGAACTAATCAACAATTGTTCTAGCCAGTGGACGCAGCAGAACGGTGTGAACGGCATGTTAGTGACGGGGCGTAACGGTGGCCAAATCTTCCTCCCTGCCGCTGGCTACCGCTGGGATGACTACCTCGACAACGCGGGCAGCTACGGCTACTACTGGTCCAGTTCGCACTACCGGGGCTTCGTCGGCGGCGCGTACAGCATGTACAGTTCCGGCTACTGGTGCTGGGACGGCTTAGGCCGCGGCTTCGGGCTATCCGTGCGCGCCGTTTGCCCGTAGCTCAGAATTAAGAGCATCCTCCAAAGGCACGGAGCAAAAAGAAACATGAAAAGAACAACCAAATGACCAATTCAGACAAGTCCGACAGGTCTGACAAGTCCGACTTGTCCGTAATTCGCCATAACATCAACACAGATGGCACAAGGTTTTTTACAGCAGCGTGGAGGCTATAGGCAGTTAAGGGTCTATCTGGTGACGGAAATCATTTATGACCTCACTTACCATTTCGCGCACCGTTTTCTTGTCAAGGGCGACCGCACCATCGACCAGATGGAGCAGGCAGCCCGTAGTGGAAAACAAAATATCGCTGAGGGCAGCAAGGCTTCGATGACATCTCGCGAAACAGAGATAAAGCTGACCAATGTTGCCAAGGCAAGCCTTGAGGAACTCCTGATAGACTACGAGGACTATCTTCGCGTGAGAGGTTTGTGCCAATGGGACAATACCCACCCTCGCTATGCGAAGATGCGTGACTATGCCCAAAGTGAGACTTTAAGGAATGAATACCGGAAGATTCAAGAAAAGCTGACCGACGAGGAGTTGGCTAACCTGTGCATAACGCTCATACACCAGGCTACCTACATGTTGCGCAAGCTGATTGAACGACAGGAAGAGCAGTTCTTGAAGGAGGGCGGAATCCGGGAGCAAATGACTAAGGCAAGGTTGGAGTATCGTCGGATAGGGCAGACGGGTCAGACTCGTCCGACAAGTCAGACATGTCAGACGAGTCCGATTGGTCTGACATGTCAGACCAGTCCGACCTCATTCTCCCAATGAGGCTTCCATGAACGATTTGCTATCCCAATATCGTGGGCTGTTGCCTGTTGCTGCTGTTGCCGATGATGTGAGCAAGGCGCTTCGGGAGCAGCAGGCGGTGGTTGTGACTGCACCGCCGGGGGCGGGCAAATCGACACTACTGCCCTTGACGTTGTTGCGAGATGCACCTGTCGAGGGAAAGATACTGATGCTTGAACCGCGACGGCTTGCTGCAAGGCAGATTGCAGAGCGCATGGCGGAGCTGCTCGGGGAGCCTGTGGGCAGGACGGTGGGCTATCGCATTCGCTTCGAGACATGCGTGAGCAAGGATACACGCATTGAGGTCTTGACCGAAGGCATCTTGACGCGAATGCTCGAAAGCGACCCGACGCTCGAAGGCGTTGGCATTGTCATCTTCGATGAGTTTCACGAGCGCAGCCTTCACTCCGACCTTGCCTTGGCACTCAGTAGGCAGGCACAACAGATACTGCGCCCTGACCTTCGCCTCGTTGTGATGTCTGCCACGATTGATGCCACAGCTATTTGCGAGGCGTTGCACGCACCGCTCATCGAGAGTCAAGGGCGTATGTTTCCCGTTGAGGTTCTTTATGCAAAGGAAGATACCGACCGCCGCGACATGCCGCAGGTGGCAGCAAGTGCCGTGCGCCGCGCTTTGCAGGAGCAGGAGGGTGACATCCTTGTGTTCCTACCAGGACAGGGCGAGATAATGAAGTGTATGGAGCTGCTGCAAGGCAGACCCCCTCTAACTCCCCCTCTATGGGGAGAACAAATCACGGCTGAAGAAGTTAAGAGAAAGTCTTTTGAGGTCTTCCCTCTGTACGGCAACCTTCCTCCTGCGGAACAAAGGCGTGCCATCAAAGCCCCCTCTGACTCCTCTAAGGAGGAGAAACCGCGTCGCGTCGTGCTGGCCACGCCGATTGCCGAGACATCATTGACTATTGAAGGCGTGCGGGTGGTCATTGATAGCGGGCTGTGCAAGACGTTAGTTTTCGACCAGCGTACAGGCTTGAGCCACCTCGAGACAGTGCCCATCAGCATGGACATGGCGACGCAGCGCATGGGACGTGCCGGACGCTTGGCTCCCGGCGTGTGCTATCGCTTATGGACGAAGGCGGCGGAGCATCGCATGGCGGAGCAAAGGAGAGCAGAGATAGAGTATGCCGACCTTGCGCCAATGCTGTTGGATGTTGCTGCCTTTGGAGAACCGGATGCGATGGTCTTGCCTTGGCTTACGCCACCTCCTACTCATGGCCTCGTCGCCGCCCGCCAGCTGTTGTTGTCTCTCAGTGCCATCAACGAGGCAGGCATCATCACGCCGCTTGGCAGGGAAATGGCAAAGCTGCCTTGTCATCCTCGTATTGCCCGAATGATACTTCGCGCATCGGCTCTTGGTGATGTCGCTCTCGCCTGTGACATTGCCGCCCTGCTCGAAGAGAAAGACCCGCTGGCAGGGCAGGAGAGTAGTGCAGACATTGCATTGCGAATAGAGAGCCTCCCCCGTCCTGCACCCTGCCCTCACAGGAGGGGGGAACCATCCCGCAGCACTTCGTGGCAGCGAATAGCGCAAGTGGCGGAGGCATATAGAAAGATGATGAAGGTTTCGCCGTTGACTTCGTCGAGCGATTGCTTCCCCCCTCCTGTGAGGGCAGGGTGCAGGACGGGGGAGGCCGGGGCTTTGCTGGCCTACGCCTATCCTGAACGTATCGCGATGCAAATGGATAAGGCGGGGCGTTACAGGTTGGCAAGTGGCGATGAGGTCCGCCTCGACCGCAGCGACTCGCTTTCGTCGTGTCCTTGGCTTGTCGTCGCTTCGCTCCAAGGCTCCCGTGTTTTCCTTGCAGCGGCTGTCGAGCCGTCGGATTTGGAAGAGTTGGCTACGGAGCGTAATCATGTGGCGTGGGACAGCAAGCAGGATTGCCTCCTTATGCAGCGCGAATGGCGCATAGGGCAGTTATTGTTGCGCAGCAAGCCTATCCACGATGCACCGCGCGAGTTGCAAGAGCGTGTGCTTTGCGATGCTGTGACGAAGAATGGGCTGAGCATGTTGTCGTGGAATGATGATGTCAGCGCCCTGCAACGGCGTGTTGCTCAAGTGGCTGCGTGGCATCCAGAGCTGAACGTCCCTGACCTCTCCACGCCGCACCTCCTCGAAACGGCACACGACTGGCTACCTTATTATATATATGAGGGCGGACGTTTGCGGACAACAGGAGCGTCGCTTCGCAAAATTGACCTTTGTGCTGCGCTATGGGCACTCATCCCATACGGTCTTCAGCAAGAGATAGAGCGTCTTGCACCCTCGCATATCGTGGTGCCGACTGGTAATCGCATCCGCGTGGACTATCGCATCGGGGCAGAGGTGCCTATACTGAGTGTCCGCCTTCAGGAGTGCTTCGGCATGAAGGAGACACCGCGTGTGAACGATGGGAAGGTGCCTGTGCTGATGGAACTGCTTTCGCCAGGATACAAACCTGTGCAGATCACGAGCAATCTGAAAAGCTTCTGGCGGAATACATACTTCGAGGTGCGGGGCGAACTGCGCCGCCGCTACCCAAAGCACTATTGGCCGGACAATCCCTTGGAGGCAGAACCGACGAACAAAGTTAAAAAGGTGAAAAGTTGAAAAAGCAATTTCGTTAAACGAACAAGCAGCGGCTTTTCACTTTTTCAACTTTTCACCTTTTCAATTTTTCAATTTCACCAGATGTCCTCCGGAGTTTCCGGGTTGTCGTAGATTTCCTTTGAGCAATACTCGATGAAGTCCATGTAGAACTCTTTGCGGTCGGAGTCGAGGACGGACTTTAGCTTGATGTAGTAAGTCTCGTTCGGGTCGAGTGTTTGGCGCACGAAGATGTGGCGGATGTTCTCGCGGTCGTTGTAGTCACGTTCTGTGCCGTCGTTGGAGTTGATGGATTTCGGTCCCTTCATGTAGCCGTTGTTGCGCATCTTCTTATCCACCTCGGCATTGTAGTCGTCATCGTCCGTGTCCTTTTCCCAGCCGACCAATCTTGCGGTCACGTCGTTTCGGCAGTCCATCGTCAAGTCCAGAGGAATGCCTGCGGCGGGCAGTTTCTCCGGGTCAGTGCCGAAGTACACCTGTGCGATGCCTCGGTTGCTGTTGGCAAGAACCTTGTAGCGCACCTCGTACGTGCCGCGACGCGGGACGGGAGGCAGCTTGAACATCACTTCGAAGCGTCCGACGGCTTTCATCTCGTCGCGGTTGAGGTTGCACCAGTCGTCGTTCCAGGCATTGTAATAGACGAAGTTCATGTCGGAGTTCTGCTGCATGTTCTCGAAATAGTTATAGGAACGTACGGTGTTGGGGATGTAGACGTGCTTGTAGCGCTCTTCGCTGGCTTTTTTGAGGCGGATGTCGTTGTTCATGGCTTCGGGGAAGAGGCTCATGCCGTCGAAGCGGATGCGGTTCTTCAGGAAGTTGTCCCGTGTGACATCATTGTATGAGATGGGTGCGTCGATGGGATAGACGCAGCAGTTGACCATGTCGTTGAGGATTGCCAGTGGTGACTCGGTGTCAACGAGGCTGCCCACCTTGTCGGGGTCGCAGCCAATCTCCTCGCCATTGCCTTTTCGTCCGTTATCGGTGGTGGGGAAGCGGTTGATGTAGATGCCGTTGCTGGCTCGGCTCTCGGTGAGTTTGAAGAGACGGCGCTTGCCCAGCGTGGTGTAGAACTCATAGACGGGGATGGAGTAGGTGTAGGGCCTGTTCAGGTTGTAGCCGTACTCGTTGATGTGGAACACAAGCTTGCCTTTCGGGATACGCATGGGCAGGATGTGATAGGTAATCCATTGGTAGAGCAGGTTGTTCTCGTTCGCATAGTTCTCGTCGGTTGTGAAGATGTCGTCGTCGCTATACTGGTGATTGCTGAGAATCCATTGGGTGACTTTCTGGAGCAGGTCAGCGCCCAAGGGGTCGATGCCCTCGCTGCGCCAGAAGTCGTCGGGTTCGGCAAAGATGGAGAAGCCGTAGAGACGGTGCTTGGGTGCATAGCCAATGTCGCCTTCGGCAAAGCCGTAGCTCGTCATACCGACCAAATCCTTGATTTCTCCTGCCTGGTATAGCTCTTCATACTTCTCGTCGCGGACAGTCCTGAGCGTGTCGAGCAGACCGCAGGCCTGGATGATGCGGAAGCAGACAAGAAAGCCCTCTCTCTTCTCGTCGAGGCATTGCTGGATGTAGTTGGCCGCTGTGATGTCCTTCGGCGCGATGACCTTTTCCATCTGATGGATGATGCCGTTGATGGTGAGGATGTCGCGCTCTTTGACGCTGACGGGACAGTCATCGTTGATGTAGATGCTGTCGGGCTGGTTGGCAGGCTTCCTGACGGAGAGCTTCTTGTCGTTGAGGGTACCAAGGATGAACTCATCCTTGTCGTTTGGAAATTCGGTAGTGTAGAAGATGGCGTTGGCTTCGTCCCCACCGTCGATGATACTGTTATAGACGATGACCTTTCGGATGGAGTCTGCCTTGTGCTCGTTGGGGAATGCGTCCCACGACGGTTCTGCAATGAGTCCCTCTACGACCAAGTCCTCGAGGTATTTCTGAATGGCCTCGTTGGTGGGGGCGAACACGGTGTAGTTGCCTCGGGCGCTCAACAGCTGGCTTACTTTTGAATCGCTGAGGCGGCTGATGTTTACCTTCTCCAGGATTTTAACATAGTCGCTGTAGGCTTCGTGCTTTTCCAGATAGCTAAGGATGGTGTTCACGTTGAATACATAACGTGCCGAGGTGTCTATGTTTTCCTTGCAGCCCCACAGACAAGCAAAGCATGCAAGGGTGAGGCATAGTTTGACAGTATTTGGGAATCGTATCATAGCATTTTTGTTGTAATTGAGTACAAAGTTAGCAGAAAATACAATACAAAGCAACATTTCGACACAATTCTTTTGTATTTTGCCTGCATAATTGTAATTTTGCTGCGGAAAGTGCAAAAGTAACAATGTTTTATATAATAAAAGAATCAAACATGAAGAAGAATCTTTTTCTCGGTCTTGCAGCGATAGCTGTGGGACTTTGCATGACTGCTTGCGAAGGCAAGACAGCCGCTACTGATGAAAGTGCAGACAGCCTCACACTCTCCGGACTTAATCCTGCTGACTTCGAGAGTGACTCAACCGCTCTCTATGTGCTCAAGAACGGAAATGGCATGGAGGTGTGCTTCACCAACTTCGGAGGTCGCATCGTCAGCATCATGGTGCCCGACAAGGACGGCAATATGACGGATGTCTGCCTCGGTCACGACAACATCGCCGACTATGAGAAGTACGGCGCAGAGGGCTGCAACTTCGGTGCCCTCATCGGTCGCTATGGCAACCGCATTGCCAAGGGTCAGTTTACCCTCGACGGCGAGAGCTACCAGCTTCCCATCAACAACGGCCCCAACAGCCTGCACGGCGGCGGCCCGATTGCCTTCCACAACCGCATCTGGGCGGCTAACAAGATGGACGAGCAGAACATAATGTTCTTTACCCACAGCGATGATGGCGAGGACGGTTATCCTGGCAATCTCGATGTCAATGTGACTTATAGCCTCACCAATGACAACGCCCTGCAAATCACCTATCAGGCAACAACCGACAAAGCTACCGTCCTGAACCTGACCAACCACTGCTACTTCAACCTCAGCGGCGACGGCTCGAAGGACTGCCTCGACGAGATTCTCTGGCTTGATGCCGACCTGTTTACTGCTGTTGACGAAGACGTTGCCGTTACAGGCGAAGTGCTCAGCGTAGAGGGAACTCCTTTCGACTTCCGCACAGCCACAGCCATTGGCGACCGTATCGACGACGAGAACAACCAGCAGATTGTGAACGGTCACGGCTACGACCACAACTGGATTCTGAACACAGGCGGCGACATCAACAAGTGCTTCGGCACATTGTATGACCCGAACACCGGCATCTTCATGGAGATGTTCACCGACCAGCCCGGCGTTCAGTTCTATGCAGGCAACTTCCTCGACGGCAGCTTCGTGGGCAAGAAGGGCGTCCTCTATCCCCGCCGCAGCGCTTTCTGCTTCGAGACGCAGCACTATCCCGACAGCCCCAACCATCCCGAATGGCCCAGCACAACCCTCCGCCCAGGCGAAGAGTATCTGACGACAACCATCTACAAGTTCAGCACAAAGTAAGAACTTAACATAAACACAGAAGCAGCGAGTTTGGAGAGTTCCAAGCTCGCTGCTTCGTTTGTTAGACATAATCTTAAAAGGCACTAACGACATCGTCCCACCTTCCGATTATGGTGCTGTTGTGTTTGTCGATGCCTGTGTATCCTAAGGAAGCGTCCTCGTAGCGTTTGAACTTATACACTGCATCGTTCATCAGGTCGCTGTTGAACACGCCGAGGCTCACCAAGAGGCTGAAGTCTCCCAGCGTCAGCCCTGTCACCTTACGGAACAGTTCTGGCTCCAACTGCATGATTACATCCTTCAGGCTGTACTCGCGGAAGTCTGTCAGGTACATGAAGACGGGGATGCGTGTGGCAAACTTGATGAGCTTCTCCTGAATTTCCTTGCGCTTGCTCTTGAACTCCTTCTCTTCTGCTGTCAACTGCTTCTTTTCTTTTGGCGTCAGGTCTTCGCCCTTCTCCTTCTTGGTCTGCTTGACGTGCTCCGACTTGTTGATGATGGTCTCGATGTCGGAGTTGAGGCTGCGGAAACCTTCGATGTTCATCAGGGCAGCCATTGCCTCCTTGTTGTTCATCAGGCGCTGCAACGTGACGTTATCCACATTGACCAGCACAGCGCTCTCCCATCTGCGGGCAAGCAAGGTGGCTGTCGTGCCGCTCATCGCCATATCGAGCACGCCTGCGGCATCTATCTCCTTCATCGAAGAGCCGTCGTAGGCCAGTATTGGCAGGAACTTGATGAACTTCTCCACCTTCTTCTCTGGATTGCTTTCCTCCACGTTCAACTGGCAACTGTATTCCTGCACTTGCCTCAAAGCGCGGTTCGGGGCAAAGTCAAAGACGTAGCAGAAGGGCTTGAGTATCACCTCATCGCCGTTCTCGTCTTTGGTCGTCCAGGGCGATTGCACACGGAATGCTGCCTGGAAGTATGTCTCGGGCGAAGTGGTGTTGCGCAACATCATGATGCCTGTCCAAGGCTTTACGGTAACGCCTGTCGAGAGCTTGCCGCAGGAGAGCGTGATGGTCTTTGTCTCTTGAGGGTCGCCCATCGCATTATAGACAGGAACGACGGCACCTGCTCCCATGCCTGCTTCGTTGCCTGCCGCCACGATAATCTCGTAGTCATCAAAGAAACGGTTGCATCGTTTCCTCAGCAAATCCTTCATTGCTCTGCAAGCCGCCACAGAAGGAAGGAACCAATAGGTATGTTGCAGGTAGCTCAACAGGCGGCTGTCGGAGAAGGGCATCGGCGGCTTCTCTGTGCCAAGCTTCAAGTTCTTCACAATGTCATCAGCGTATGCGCCACGAATCAGTTCTAACCACTTCTGCACATGTTCTTCGTGGACGAAGGCCTCGTCTTCTGCGCGGAAGAACTCGTTGAGGTCGAACTCATCGAACTCTCCGCCGGAAGCAATCTTCCTAATGCCGTCGGGCAACTGATAGGTGAGCATCACCATCTTGGGCAGTTGGGCGTAGGGATTGCCTTCCCCTTGCCAAGCGGCTTTGGCCTCTTGCTCGTCGGAGTAGGTCCAGTTGTATATCTGCTCTTCTATGAACTCGCCTGTCGAGATAGCGCGGAAGGGAGTGCCAGATAAATAAAGGTACGCGTGCGTGCGCAAAGGCATGAGTTCCTCGTCGTACAGTTCGCGCACTTCCACCTCGCGGCTACTGTCTGCATCTTCCGTGATAAGTTCGCCCATTTCCTCCGCACGCCGCAGGGCAGGGTCTTTCTTGTCATAGAAGCTTTTAGCGTTCTTGCCCCAAGCACCGTAGTGGTATTCGTCGAGCACGATGCAGTCCCAATCGATGGTCTGAATCCATTCGTTTGTGGCTTTGATGCCGCCTGCGACATTCTTGCCCAGTACATCTTGGAACGAGGCGAAGCAGACGAATGGTTTGCGCTCGTTCACATAGTTGAACTCCCTGTCCTCTTGTTTCTGGCAGAACTGCCAGCCCACGAAGTCCTTGTGTGTCAAGAGGTCTTCCTCCCAAGCTGTCTTCACGGCAGGCTTGAAGGTCAGCACCAGCACCTTCGTCCATCCCATCCTCTTGGCGAGCTGATAGGTGGTGAATGTCTTACCAAAGCGCATCTTGGCATTCCATAGGAAGTGGGGTGTCAAGCCTTTGTTGGTTGGGTCTTGCCTGAAGGCTTTGAAGTAGGTCGAAGTCTTATCGACAGCGAGTCTTTGCTCTGGCCGCATGGGGAAGTCATAGACGCGGTCCACCATCTTGTCTTTCCCCTCGACAGCGGAGTTGATGGCTTGCTCCACCTTCGCAACATCGCAGACAAACCACTCGCCTTCTGGATTGCGGACATGGTCGCGGCGCAGTATCTTATGGATGAGGTGGTCGTCGAACGAAGTACCATCCTTGCGCATAGCTGGCCGCACAAGGACTATCTTGTATGGTATGTTGCCTGTAAGGTTCTGTTCCCTGACGCGCGTCTCTACGTCGCGAGTGGTGTAGCCCACCTTGAGCCAACCAGCATGAGACGGAACGCCCACATGTTCGTAGGCATAAATAGTTGGAGTCTCTACGACTTTATTCCTAAGTAAGTCTTGTGCTGCCATAAGTTTATTCCATTGGACGAATCATTGATTCGATGAAAGCTATCTCCTCAGGGGTTAAGCCATATTTCTTGTAAAGCATCTCGTCCGTCCAAGGATGAGAGAAGTCTTGAAGGGGGACGAACTGGAAAGCATCCCTGTTAATCATTATAGAACTCATTGCTTGAAGCATTAAAAATCTTGCAAAGAGAGTGGTTAAGTATGACTTCAAATTATGTGCCAGCTTCTCTTTGTCATAATGGCCTATACATATATAAGTTTCTGCGCAAATCTCATTGGGCTTCATGACACGAATTGTGGAAGGCACTACTTGGTACTTGCCATCTGAGCCAGGTTTGTTTCCGCCAGACATAGCTCTGGTTAAGATCACATTATATGTATCAATAGCGTCAGTGCTTTTCTCAATAGATGTTCTTTCTACATAACCTATGCCTTCGCTTGTTATCAATTTTACAGAACCAGAGAAAGCCTTTTCCTTACCTTTTACATAAGTTCTGAAGCCAAATGGATTAGATGGATATACCTCACTGGAGAGTGTGAGATTATTGATGGAACGTATCTTCCGAATAATGTTTATAGAATAATTTGAACGAACAAAGACAGGATACTCTGCAAGGCTCCTCGTCATATGGATGCTTTCACCACGATTAACATTACAAATATCACATAGTCCTGTGTTCTCTTTCTCCCAAAGAAAATAGCATACACCGCCAGCGATGTTGACTCCTGGAAAGCATTCGCTACTATCTGCATAATCAACGATATGACTTATGTGGTTGTCTGAAAGCATTGTTGCCCTAAAGTCATCCAACCCACGCCCACCAGTATACCATCTTGAAGGAATAATCATACATAAACACTTTGGATTTAACTTCTTTGCCTGTTCAACAAAAAGATGATAAAGAGGCATAGCACTTGCAGCGTTTCCTCCGTCGCTAAGTTGGTATGGCGGGTTGCCGACGATTACGTCAAACTTCATATTGGGAAAGAATTTATTGGGATTGTCTGTGTGGATAAACATATAGGCATATTGCTCTGCCTCGGAGCCTCGGTCGTAAACGGCTTGGCTGGCACCGCAGTACTTGCACTTGCCGTTTTCCCAAGTGTGTTTGATGTTTTTATAGATTATGTTGCCGCTTTCGGTGTCGAACTTCGAGATGCAGAACTGGCTGTTGGCATACTTGGAGCAATAGACGGAGCGGCGGGCAAGCAGGGAGGTGAGTTCCGTGATGGCGATGCCGAACACTTGACGGTGCAGGATGTGGTCGATGCGTTGCTGACGGTCAGGTATCTTGTCCTGCAAGCCGCGGTCGAGCCGCTTCACTATCTCGCGCAGGAAGACGCCGCTCTTAGTGAAGGGGTCGAGGAAGGTGGTGTCGGGACTACGGAACAGCTCCTGCGGCAAGAGGACGAGCACCTTGTTTGCCAACTCGGGAGGCGTGAACACCTCATCATTGCTCAGATTGGCAATGCAGTTCAGCACATCGGGATTGTAATTCATCGTGTCTTTATTATTAAATGATTATCAGCTATCGTACCACCGAAAGACAGTCGTAAAGAAAAACAGCAGCTTGTCTCTGTCATAAGTCCCTGTACTTATCGTCATAAGTCCACGTTCTTATTGCCATAAGTCCCTGTACTTGTCGCCATAAGTCCATGTACTTATTGCCATAAGTACTGGGACTTTTTGTACCCTTCTGCCAGGTGTCTGGGAATCAGGTACTTCCTCTCGGCGTTCTGTCGCCCTATTTGGGATGCTTTAGTTCCATTATTTCATCTGTTTCATCCGTGGTTGTTATTATTAGCCATAATCATCTGTTTATTAAGTCTATGTATCTTACTTCTTCGTTGGTTTCCCAGTCGCGGATGCGGCAGTAAATGCCGTTGTGAGTGTATAGGTTGTCGTCTTTGCAGCCGGGGCATTCGATAATCTCCGTTGTCTCTCCCTCGAAGAGGTCGCCTTTAATCAACGTCTTGCTGTAGCAGCTGTCGGGTACGACGCATTTCAGTCCGTCCATTTGCCAGAGGTTCCAGCTGATGATGTCGGCTATCTCGTCGATGCTTTCGGGCGAGGGTGTTTCGCCGAACTTCGCTTCGTAGTATTCGATGAATGTGAGGAGCAGGGATTCGCGGGCAAGGAGCAGGCTGTCGCCCTGCCATTCGTAGCCGTATGTGCTCTGGTAGGCTGTCTTTGCCCATAGAAGCCATTCGTCGCTCGTTTCCGTGTTTGCAGAGACGATGCGAAGCTTCCTGTCGAGCAGGCCAATACGTTTTTGCAAGGGTATGGATTCGCCTGTTGCTGCGTCGTAGCGGCTGACGAGATACGGCGCTTCGCCACAAGTTATTTCCAAGCAGGTTGTTCGAACATAACACTTCCATTCCTCCCCCCCTTGGGGGGATAAGAGGGAGGCTTCTACAAGATTGTTCTGTGCATTACAAATCCACGAAGGGGTGAAGACCTCTGCCATATCCTTCGAGCGGTCGGTCTGGTTCTCCTTCGATTTGAGCACACGGGGGCGGACCACCTTGCTGTTCTCGCCTGTAATCAACTCGGGCAGAATCTCAGCATGGTAGTCGTACGCACTTCCAAGCACCTCATAGTCGTGAGTGGCCCAGAAGATGTTTCGGCCTGTGGTATGGTCGCGCAGGAGGGTACGAAGCACCTCCGGCGACAAATCAAAGTCGGGCATTCCTTGCACTTATAGCTTCGGACAACAAGCACTTATCGGAATCCTTGGGCTTCATGCATCAAAGCCTCTACACACGATAAAAGCGTGTACGCTCC
Organism: Bacteroidaceae bacterium; assembly: GCA_017541265.1. Lineage (GTDB taxonomy): Bacteria > Bacteroidota > Bacteroidia > Bacteroidales > Bacteroidaceae > Physcousia. The sequence goes on from JAFXZK010000005.1 coordinate 17,939, forward strand.
TTATCGAATGTAGAGGCCCTGAGAATTGCCCAGTAGAATGATAAGTGACGTCCACGCTATAAGCGCGGACAACCACAATTATCGTTATTCTACTTAGAGTTAGAAATTTCTCAGGTTTCTACATTCTCCAAATAACTGCTATTGTCGTTATTGTTTAACCATTAAGATTGGAGTAGGGCACCTCCGCTGAGGGTGTTTCTTGCCCTATCGCTTTGCAAAATTAGGAAAAAGTTTTCAAAAGAAAAAATGATTCTTGACTTTTTTAGAATAGTGTCAGTGGAAAACGGCCTGAAAGGCCAACAAGTTCTTAGCCCAGGGTATCGCCCTGGGTTGGCTGTGGGCAAGTTTGTGTTACGTATTCTGGGTCAGCGGATTTTCCCGGTTGGCAGAGGCTTGGCTAATCAAGAATAAAGTTGTACCTTTGCAGCATGGAACATACCAAGTTGCTTAGGGAGATACTCCCAGATGTACTGATAGACAACTTTGACATTGC
>JAFXZK010000055.1 GCA_017541265.1 Bacteroidaceae bacterium
CGTCCGTTGGCCGGGTCATGTGCCTGCCGGACTGAAGAACGACCACCCGATAGCCTTCTACGACATCATGCCCACCTTCTGCGACATCATTGGCGAGCAGGACTATGTCGCCAAGTACCGCAATCCTCGCTTGGGCGAACAAGATTACTTCGACGGCATCTCCTTCCTGCCCACGCTTCTGGGCAACGATGCCCAGCAGCAGTCACACGACTACCTCTACTGGGAGTTCAACGAGACCAATCAGATTGCCGTTCGTCAGGGCAACTGGAAACTCATTGTGAAGAAGGGCGTTTCGGAACTCTACGATTTGGCAACCGACATTCATGAGGACCACAACCTGGCTGCCGACTATCCCGAAAAACTGGCCGAGCTGAAGGCCCTTGCCCGTCAGTCCCACACCGACAACCCCCACTTCGCTGTCACCCTGCCCAAGTAATTCCTCACTCAAGTTTCCTTATAGCAAATCAGGAGGCCTTCGGGTCTCCTGATTACTTATTTATGCATTATACATTTTGAGTTTTTGCTTCGGACTATCTGATGAACAGCAGTTCGCGGTACTTGGGCAGGGGCCAGAGGCTGTCGTCGACGATGAGTTCAAGTTTGTCGATCTGATAGCGGATGGCGTCGAACATCGGAGCAATGGTGTTGTGATAGGCGATGGCCTTTTGGTGCTCGTCCTCAATCTTGTTGGCTACCTTGCGTGCGCTGATGAGTTCTTCTACCAGTTTCTCGATGGTGGCGGTTCGCTTGGCAATCTCTTCAATGAGTTTGAGGTTGCGGGCGTTGAGCTTGTCGGACTTGTCGGCAGGGAAGGCGTTGCTCATGCGTTCCACGTTGCGCAGGAGCTGGCTTTGGTAGCTGGTGGCGACGGGGATGATGTGGTTCATGGAGAGGTCGCCCAGTACGCGGGCTTCTATCTGAATCTTCTTGGTGTAGGTTTCCCACTTCACCTCGTTTCGTGCCTCCAGTTCCTTTTGGGTCATCACGCCGAGGCTCTCGAACATTTGGATGCTGTCGGCATCGAGGTAGCGCTCGAAGATGACGGGGCAGGATGTTTCGGTGTCAAGTCCGCGACGGGCGGCTTCGGCCTTCCATTCGTCGCTGTAGCCGTTACCGTCGAACCGAATGGGTTTGCAGGCCTTGATGTCCTCGCGAAGGACGTCGATGATGGCGTGGTAGGTGGCATTGTGCTCGGAGTGCTCGAAGTCTTTTGCAATCACCTTTATCCGCTCGTCGACGCGTTTCTTGAAGCTGGTGAGTGCCTCTGCAACGGCGCTGTTGAGCGTAATCATGGCACTGGCGCAGTTGGCTTCACTGCCCACGGCGCGGAACTCAAAGCGGTTTCCCGTGAAGGCGAATGGGCTAGTGCGGTTGCGGTCGGTGTTGTCAATGAGCAGTTCGGGTATTTCGGGGATGTCCATCTTCATGCCTTGCTTGCCGTCCATTGTGAAAAGGTTTTCCTTGTCGGCTTTCTCGATGTGGTCGAGCAATTCGGAGAGTTGTTTGCCCAGGAACGAACTGATGATGGCTGGTGGTGCCTCGTTGGCGCCCAGGCGGTGGGCATTGGTGGCACTCATAATGCTGGCCTTCAGCAGTCCGTTGTGTTTGTAGACTCCCATTAGGGTTTCGACAATGAATGTGGCGAAGCGCAGGTTCTGTTCGGGTGTCTTGCCAGGAGCATGGAGCAGTATTCCGGTGTCGGTAGACAGGCTCCAGTTGTTGTGCTTGCCGGAACCGTTGATACCGGCAAAGGGTTTCTCGTGCAGCAGGGCTCGGAAACTATGCTTGCGGGCAACGCGCTTCATGAGCGACATGAGCAGCATGTTGTGGTCGACTGCCAAGTTGGTGTCTTCGAAGATGGGTGCCACCTCGAACTGGTTGGGGGCTACCTCGTTGTGTCGTGTCTTCACAGGGATGCCGAGCATCAGTGCCTGTATCTCAAGGTCGCGCATGAAGGCAGCCACGCGCTCGGGAATGCTTCCGAAGTAGTGGTCGTCCATTTGCTGGTTCTTGGCAGAATCATGTCCCATGAGGGTGCGACCCGTTAGAAGGAGGTCGGGACGGGCAGCATAGAGGCCTTCGTCGACGAGGAAGTATTCTTGTTCCCAACCGAGATTGCTGGTCACTTTCTTTACTGCGGGGTCGAAGTAGTGACAAACCTCTGTGGCAGCCACGTTGACGGCTTTCAGGGCACGCAAGAGGGGTGCTTTGTAGTCGAGTGACTCACCGCTGTAGGAGATGAATACCGTGGGAATGATGAGTGTGTCGTCGATGATGAAGACTGGGCTTGTGGGGTCCCATGCGGAATAGCCGCGAGCCTCGAATGTGCTGCGGATGCCACCACTGGGGAACGAAGAGGCATCGGGTTCCTGCTGGACAAGTAACTTGCCGCTGAACTCCTCTATCATGCCTCCCTTGCCATCGTGTTCGATGAACGAGTCGTGCTTCTCGGCTGTGCCTTCAGTCAATGGTTGGAACCAGTGTGTGTAGTGTGTCACACCATTCTCTTTGGCCCATTGCATCATGCCGCCGGCTACAGCGTTGGCCACAGTGCGGTCGAGTTGTGCGCCGTTGTCCATCACGTCCATCATCTTGCCGTAGACGTCTTTGGGCAGGTACTTGTACATCTTTTCGCGATTGAAGACATGCTTGCCGAAGTATTCGCAAGGTCTTTCACTCGGTGCTATCACGTCGAGAGGCTTCTTCTTGAACGCCTCGCCAACAACCTGAAATCTTAAATCGTTTGCCATAGTCGTATTTAATAGTTAAAAGATAAAAGTGAAAAGATAAAAGTGAAAAATTAAAAGTTATGAATTAAGTATATATTCGTTGACTTTGGTTGCTGTCTGAAGTCCGGAGGCAATGGCGCGAACCACAAGCGAAGCACCGTTGGCAGCATCGCCACAGACAAAGACATTC
>JAFXZK010000056.1 GCA_017541265.1 Bacteroidaceae bacterium
CGTCCTTTTGCAAAACGAAGCGCATTTTGTGGCAAAAAGAGGTGTGTATTTCTACCCTAAAGAACAGGGAGTGTTGGTAATAAGTACAGGGACTTATGACCATAAGTCCACGCTCTTATGAAAAGCAAGACACGCTCTGGCTCCAAACAGCGCAATTTTGATGTAAAGGTTTTTAACAAAAAGGTTTTCTTGTTGTTCGGGCGGATTTGCAATCCCGCAACGCTTGTTTTATCGCATTATAAATGCTTATACTCTGATGCTGGCGGATTGCAAATCCGCCAGAACAGGGGGGTAAAGGAAAACACAAATTACCATCAATGGGCCACGAATTATCATGAATAATAACATGTGCTATTACATGGCTTGTTACATGGCAATTATATGTTAAAGATAAACACGAACACGGATTGCTCGGATGAAAGCGGATTTGATGTATGTTGGGGCGGATTTATAATCCGCCCGTGGGTGAGTATAAGCATTTGAAATGCGATTAAACATGTGTTGCGGGATTACAAATCCCTATACTCCATCCTGGCGAATTACAAATCCACCAGAACATCCAGAACGACAGAACGTCACAAAAAAAGGAAATTATATGGAGAATCATTGGGAAGATAAAAGGAAAGTCGTATCTTTGCACAACCAAATAACCAAACGACTAAACGACCAAACAACCAATATATATGAAACAGATTCTTTTCCTCTTGTTTGCGGCCTTGCCTTTGATGCAGGGGCAGGCTGCCGTTGACCCCAACTTCTACATTTTCCTTTGTTTCGGACAGTCAAACATGGAGGGCGCGGCACAGCCCGAGGCTCAAGACTTGAAGAGTCCGGGGCCGCGATTCCTGCTCATGCCTGCCGTCGACGACCCTCAGCGCGGGCGCAGGATGGGCGAGTGGTGCGAGGCTGTGCCGCCGCTCTGCCGACCCAACACGGGCTTGACGCCAGCCGACTGGTTCGGCAGGACGCTTGTGGCTTCGCTACCCGAGAACATCAAGGTTGGCGTGATTCATGTAGCCATCGGCGGCATCAAGATCGAGGGCTTCATGCAGGACAAGATTGAAGACTATAGGAAGAACGAGGCTCCGGGCTGGATGACAGGAATGCTCGAGGCATACGGCAACAACCCCTACGAACGGCTGGTCACGCTGGCGAAGAAGGCTCAGCAGGACGGCGTCATCAAGGGCATCCTGATGCATCAAGGCGAGTCGAACACGGGCGACCCTGACTGGACAAAGAAGGTGCAGCAGGTCTATGACGCACTTTGCACGGACCTCAACCTGAAACCCGAGGAAGTGAACCTCTACGCAGGCAACATCGTACAGGCTGGCGGGCAGGGTGTCTGCATCGGCTGCAAGAAGCAAATCGACGAGCTGCCCAAGACTTTGCACACGGCCCAAGTGATCTCTTCCGACGATTGCACGAACGGCCCCGACAAGCTGCACTTCGACGCTGCCGGTTATCGTGAGCTGGGTTGCCGCTATGGTGAGGCTGTGGCGCGTCACCTGGGCTTCGAGCCGAAACGGCCTGCTAATTTACAATTTAGTAATACGATTGAGGTGCCGGCAAATGCCGTCATTGCCGAGACCACCGTGCCGGGCAACGACTTCCCGAAGGTGGACAAGGAACATCGCGCCTACTTTCGCATCCAAGCGCCTCAGGCCCGCAAGGTCATCGTGGATATCTGCAACAAGAAATACGATATGCAGCCCGACGGCAAGGGCGGCTTCATGGCTGTCACCGACCCGCTGGTCGTCGGCTTCCACTACTACTTCATGGAGGTGGACGGCATCCGCTTCATCGACCCGGCCACCGAGACCTTCTTCGGCTGCTGTCGCGAGTCCGGCGGCATAGAGATTCCCGAAGGCGAGGAAGGCGACTACTACCGTCCGCACGAGGGCATCCCTCACGGGCAGGTGCGCAGCATCCACTACTTTGCGAAGAGCACGAACGAGTGGCGGCACGCAATGGTCTATACGCCTGCCGTGTACGAAAAGGGCAAGAAGAAGTACCCCGTCCTGTACCTGCAGCATGGCATGGGCGAGGACGAGACGGGATGGAGCAAGCAAGGCAGGATGCAGCACATTATGGACAACCTCATTGCAAGCGGCGAGGCGGTACCGATGATTGTCGTCATGGAAAGCGGTGACATTAAGGCTCCCCCTCGCGACCGCAACGTGTACGGCAACACGTTCTATAAGGTAATGATTAACGACCTAATTCCCTATATCGACAGCCACTTCCGCACCCTTTCCGACCGTGAGCACCGCGCAATGGCAGGCCTCTCGTGGGGCGGACACCAGACGTTCGACCTCGTGATGAACAACATGGACAAGTTCGCTTGGATGGGTGGATTCAGCGGAGCCATCTTCGGGCTTGACATCAACAAGACCTACGACGGCGCATTCTCTCGAAGCGATGAGTTCAACCGCCGCATTCATTACCTTTTCCTCAGTTGCGGCTCAGAAGAAAACTTCGGCACCGAAAAGCTCGTTCAAAGCCTTCGCGATGCCGGAATTAAGGTGGACTACTACGTTTCGCCAGGCACTCATCACGAATGGCTGACTTGGCGCCGCAGCCTCAAAGAATTTGTGCCGAAGCTCTTCAAAAAGCAATAAGGATGACTTAATTCGAGCCTGTATTGACAACAGGTTGGGCTGAATCGTCGCCGCAAAGCACGACAAGCAGGTTGCTCACCATCGCTGCCTTCTTCTCGTCGTCCAGTTCCACGACCTTCTCGTTCGAGAGTTTGTCGAGCGCCATCTTCACCATCGAAACGGCGCCATCTACAATCTTTTCACGAGCAGTAATGATGGCCGAAGCCTGTTGGCGACGCAACATAACTGCCGCAATTTCAGGAGCATAAGCCAAGTAGTTGATGCGGGCTTCCACCACTTCGATGCCAGCCAGAGCCAAACGGTCATCGAGCTTCTGCTCGAGCAACTGATTGATGTCTTCCGAACCGGAGCGAAGGGTAAGGGCACCTGCGCCACCATCCTCATCGTCGTAGGCATACTGACCAGCCACTTGTCGTAAAGCCGCATCACTCTGAACACGAACGAACTTCTCAAGGGCGTTCATGATGCTCTTCACATCGGAACCAGTCGTGCCTTGTGAAGGTGTCGCCATCGTTTGCGTATCTACCTCGAAGAGGGCCTTGTACGTGTCCTTCAGCTTCCATACCAGCACCAAGCCAATCATGACGGGGTTGCCAATCTTGTCGTTCACTTTGATAGGCTCGGCATCAAGATTGCGGGCACGAAGGGAGAGCTTTTTCGTCCCATAGAAGGGATTAATCCAGTAAAAGCCTGCCTTTGCAAAGGTGCCGGCATACTTGCCGAACCAAGTTGTCACGCGAGCCTCGTTGGGTTCGAGTTGCATGAGTCCACACCACATTATGATGTCCACGACAAGCAACAATATGCTACCTCCAAGCAGCCATCCTCCAAAAGCGCCATTGGTAGCGTCGAGCAGGATAATGCTCTTCACAATTCCAACAATCGACAGCACCAAAACTGCCAAGTTCACAAACAGCATCAGGAAACCATTAATGACGGTTCCCTTGAATTGAAATTCTTTTGTTTCCATATCTCTTACCTTATTATTAATAATATTCCACGAAGTCGCGGACGAGCTTGAAGGTGGGTTCGTAGCTGTCGAAGACGGCGTGCTGCCAGTTGTCGTAGATGGTGTGGTAGTACTGGAAGGCGTCGCCGTTCTCGTTCTCAAAGAAGATGCAGGGCACATGCTGCATGGCGAAAGGATAGTGGTCGCTGTTCGCAGCCAGTTTGCCTCTGTTGAGCGACTTGAAGTAGTGCTTCTCGGCATTTATCTTCTCGAAGAGGGGGAAGGCCTTCATACCTTCGTCGCTCACCTCGCAATACTGCACGGGATTGTTGTCGCCAATCATGTCGATGTTGAAGAGATACTTGATCCTCTCCAAAGGCATAATGGGATTCTTCACGAACCAGTTCGAGCCGTTCAGGTTGGTGTCCTCGCCCGAAAGCGCAAGGAAATACAAGTCGAACTGAGGGCGGTGCTTGACATAGTACGCAGCAATCGTCAGGATGCAAGCCGAGCCGGAAGCGTTGTCGTTGGCACCTGCATAGAACACTTTCTTTCCGAGGTTTCCGAGGTGGTCGTAATGGGCTGTGAAGACGTAGCAGCTGTCGTGCCGCATTCCCTCAATCTTCGAAATGACGTTGAAGCACTCGTAGTCCTTCAGGAACTTGGCATCCACGTCGAGCCTGACGCGCTGCACGCCCTTGATGGCCTCCGGTGTCACCCAGATGATGGGCTTGTCCACGACACGACTCGCATAAGCCTTGAAGAACTTAATCGGTGCGGGCCAAGTGTAGATAAGGCCTGCATTGGGAGCATCGCCTGCCTTTTGAAGACGGGAGAACACCTCGCGGTGCTTGTAGGTGAACCAGAACTCGCAAGCCACCAAACAATTCTGATACTCGGGTTTCGCAAGGTCGGCAAACATCTTGTCGGCATCGAAGTTGAGCGTATCTACATGATAGACAGGAAATTCGCCCTTCACGCCTGGCGAGTATTCCCTCATCGAGAAGTCCACTCCCGGCACTAATTTCTTCCATCTTCCGTCTGCCATCATACCTCTTGCTTCCATCTTGCCGGCAAAGGTCTGAACATCGAGCTTGAAAGGCTGAAGCGTCACCTCATCAACACCTGCCTCCCTGTACTCCTTTTCCAGGAACTTGCCCGCCTTGTTGGCTCCTCCCTTGGCATAACCGCGGCCTTGATACTTCGCGGAACTCAGTTCCTTCACTACCTTCTTGTAGAGCGCCATATCCTGCGCATTTGCCTGCAAACCAAAAGCAAGCAGGACAATCAAAAGTTTCTTCATATTTTCCTTGTTGTTAGTTTTCGAGTGCAAATTTACAAAAAAACTCTAATCCCTAATCCCTAATCCCTAATCTTTTCTTATCTTTGCAGAAGAAAACGAAACTGACAAACCATATTAACCAATATCATGAAAGGAAGAAAACTCAGAATGGGCATGATTGGCGGAGGCGGAAATGCCATGATTGGCCCCATCCATCTGCGTGCAGCATTAATGGAGAACGACATCGAACTCGTTTGCGGATGCTTCAGTCGCAACTATCAGACCTCCCTCGCCACAGGCCAGGCTTGGTTCGTGCCCGAGGAGCGCATCTATCGCGACTATAAGGAGATGCTGGAGAAAGAGGCCGCCCTGCCGAAAGGGGAACGCATGGACTTCGTCGCCATCGTCACGCCCAATAAGGTGCACTACGAGCAAGCCGCTTTGGCTCTCGACAAAGGCTTCGACGTCGTTCTGGACAAGCCGATGACCTTCTCCTTGGAAGAGGCTATGAAGCTCCAGAAAAAGGTGGAAGAGACGGGGTTGACACTTGCCTTGACCCACACCTACTCCGGCTATCCTGCCGTCAAAGAGATGAAGACCCGTATTGCAGAGGGGCAGCTGGGCAAGTTGAGGCGCGTTTATGTGGAATATACTCAGGGCTGGCTCTCTCAGCGCATCGAGCTGGAGGGCGGCAACAATGCCGGTTGGCGAACCGACCCCGGTCAGGCTGGCAAGGGCGGTTGCATTGGCGACATCGGAACCCATGCCTGGCACCTCTCGGAATATGTGACTGGCGAGAGGGTGACGGAGCTCTGTGCCGAACTCAACACCTTTGTGGAGGGACGACTCAACGACGACGATGCCGCAGCTTTCCTGCACTATACGAATGGCGTCAAGGGCGTGCTTCACGCCACCCAAATTGCAGCCGGCGAAGAGAACCGAATTGTCATCCGCGTTTATGGCGAGAAAGGCGGCTTTGAATGGCAACAAATGGAGCCTAACACCCTGATAGCTCGTTGGGCTGACCGACCTACTGAGATTATCCGGACAGGCAACGGATACATGGGCGACTTGGCCAAATGGAACACCCGAACCCCTGGCGGACATCCGGAAGGCTACATCGAAGCCTTTGCCAATATCTATCGCAACTTCGCCAAGACCGTTCGTGCCAAAGCCAAAGGCGAAACACCAAGTCCCGAAATGACAGACTTCCCGAATGTCTACGACGGTGTTCGCGGACTCCAATTCATCGAGACGATGGTCGCTTCGGAAAACAGCAAAGGAAATAAATGGGTTAAGTGGGTTGAAAAATAGGCTCCACTTGCACTACTACATGCGTTTCCTCGCCATATCGCTTTCTCAGCCGCTCCTCCACTTCTGAAGCCCTGTCGTGAGCCTCACAAAGTGGAAGGTTGCCATCCATGAGGATGTGCAGCTCAATGGCGTAGTGATTGCCTATGCGACGGGTTCTCAGGTCGTGAGGCTCCTCCACGCCCTTTACCGAGCCCGCCAACTGCAAAATCTCCTGCTCCACCTCGTCCGGAAGCGACTGTTCCATCAGGTCGCCAAGACCGCCTCGAAGCAGGTCGATGGAGACTTTCGCGATGAAGAGACCTACGATGACTGAGGCCAAGGGGTCGAGCACCGTCCAGCGCTGACCCAAGAAGATGGCTCCGCCAATGCCAATCGCCGTGCCAATCGAGGATAGCGCGTCGCTTCGATGGTGCCACGCATTCGCTTCCAGAGCCTGACTCTCCAACTCCTTTGCCTTCACAATCGTGTAGTGGAAGACGCCCTCCTTCAAGACGATGGAGAGCAGAGCCGCCAAGAGCGCCAGCATGCCTGGAGCCGGGAGCAGTTCGCCCCTCGACCACGCGAGAATCTTCATCAGTCCGCCATAGACGATGCCAAGGGCAACGGCCAACAGCATAAAGCCAATGACAGTCATCGCCAGCGTCTCGTATTTCCCGTGCCCGTAGTCGTGCGACTTGTCCTTGGGTTTTCCGCTGATATGGACGAAAGCCAGCACAATGATGTCCGTCACGAAATCCGAGAGCGAATGAACCGCATCCGCTACCATAGCGGCACTATGGCCCATGATGCCCGCCACGAACTTGAACGCCAAGAGCAGCACGTTCACTGCCCCGCCCCACAGCGTCACCTTGTAAATCTTCCTGTTCCTGTCCATCGCATAACGCGCTAAACTCTTGCAAAGGTACTGCTTTTTTTGCATAATAAACCAGTTTAATGAATTTTTCTGTTGTTCCTGCACCCAATATGGGGGAAATTAACTACCTTTGCGCCACATAACAGATTAATGCATCCGCTGTATGCTTTTCAATTCTTTTGAGTTTATAGTATTCCTGCCAATAGTATTCTTGCTGTACTGGTTTGTCTTTCGCAGCAGACAATGGCAGAATCTACTGATAGTTGTCGCAAGCTATATCTTCTATGGATGGTGGGACTGGCGTTTCCTTTTGCTCATTGCCCTCACTTCCCTATGCAGTTACGGAAGCGGTCTGCTGCTTGAGCACTACGAGGGGAAAAGACGAGCACAGCAAGCCGTCAGTGCAGGAAACATCGTACTGAACTTGTCAATTCTCTGCATATTCAAATACTATAACTTCTTCGTCGAGAACCTGGATATGCTATTAGCCTCGCTCTTCAACTATCATCTGGACGGGCTGACGATGAAGATAATTCTGCCTGTTGGCATCAGCTTCTATACATTCCAAGCCCTCAGCTACACGATAGACGTTTACCAGAAGAAGCTGCCTGCCACACACAATATCGTTGAATTTTTCGCATACATCAGTTTTTTCCCCCAGTTGGTTGCCGGCCCTATTGAAAGGGCAACAAACTTCCTTCCGCAATTCCAGCAGAATCGAACCTTTGACTATGCAAAGGCTGTAGACGGGATGCGGCAAATCCTGTGGGGCTTCTTGAAGAAACTCGTGATAGCAGACAACTGTGCCGCCGTCGTCAACGGGAACTGGAGCCAGTATCAAGAGCTGCCTGGGTTGTCATTGTTCTTGCTTGCCGTTATGTTTACGTTCCAGATTTATTGTGACTTCTCCGGCTATTCTGACATTGCCATCGGCTGTGCCCGCCTGTTCGGTTTCAACCTGATGCGCAACTTCAATTTCCCATACTTCTCCAGAAGCATCCCGGAGTTCTGGCGGCGCTGGCATATCTCGCTGACCACTTGGTTCCGGGATTACATCTACTTCCCGCTGGGAGGCAGCCGCTGCAACAAGTGGAAGACGATGCGCAACGTCTATATAGTATGGGGAATAAGCGGCCTATGGCACGGGGCAAACTGGACTTTTATCTGCTGGGGACTGTATCATGCCACTTTGCTAGCCATTTACAATATCCTTGGCATCAATACCAAGAATATGGATGTCGCGGCACATGGCAGATTCCTGGCGGGCATCAAAAAAACTCTACAGGTTCTCCTGACATTCATCCTTACCGTTATCGGCTGGGTTATCTTCCGGGCTGAAAGCATGACGCAAGCCACCAGCTACTTATCAGCCATGGCTGCCAGCATGTTCGACAAGCCAAAGATGATCGGAGAACCATATATATACTATGCGCTTATTCTGTTTGCCATCGAATGGATGCAACGCAAGAAACAACACGCGCTGCAATTCCCTGACGTCAGGTTCTTCAGATACCGTCTTGTCCGCTGGAGCATTTACTTCATTACTATAATGGTCATTTCACGATACGCAGGCGCAAGCCAGGAGTTTATCTATTTCCAGTTCTAACATGAAACAAGTGACCCTTTTCTGCATAAGATGCCTCGCGTTTGGCATTTCAATGTTAGTGTCCGTATATGCTTGTGACGCTCTTTTCCTTTACAAGAGCAAGGCACGCATGACTTCTTTGCCCGGATTTGAGATATACGTGTCCATCCTGAAAAGCAAGAAGAAAACGACAAAAAAGAAACTAATAATAGGTGACAGCACAGCAAACCAGTTCTTCAACAACAGGAAAGACGACGATGATGAGTACTACTCGCTGACATCCAATCAGGCTATTAGTATGTGCGGCCAGTATCTCCTGCTGAACAATTTTCTTAAAGCAGGGAACAGACCTGAAGAAGTCTATGTGGTATACTGTCCGCTTGCTTTCAACAACAACTTGGACCAGATATTCACCTACCATTATTTCCTGAAGCCCTTTTATCGGAACGAATACAAGTCTCTGATGACAGAAAACGTCATGCGCCAGATAAAGCAGATACCCTACTACCAGTTCTCCCAGTTCCCCCTGCTCATCAGTTCCGCTTGGGCACCGGATTATTCGCCAGAGATCAACCCAGATACATTCCTCTCTCCCATCAGTATTGACTATTTGGAGAAGATGGACACCCTTCAAACAGAATATGGCTTCAAGCTTTATTTAGTTTCCTCACTCGTTTCAGCATGCTGGGAAGAAAAAGCAAGTAATTACGACCTTGACGGAGTCACCAACAGCAGAACGAAAAAAGCTTTAGAGCTTTATTTGCACAATATGCATTTTTTGCCCGATTCGCTCTTTAGTGACAGGGTTCACTTATTGCATCCGCTCGAATACAAAGATGTCATATTGAATAATATGAAAGAACTGAAAGAAATAACAGACAGACAAAGTTAACACAAAAGAAAAGCGACATATCTGATGACATGTCGCTTTTCTTATTCTCTTAATTCCTTATTATCTAAAAGCCGAGTTTCTGACGAATGTCGGCGGGAACGGCGTTCTTGTTGATGACGATGTTCATTGTCTTGTAGGCGACATATGCCTGGCTGACGTACCAGAAGCCCTTGAACGGGCCGCTTTCGCCCCATGAGTTCTTCATCATGAAGTATTCCTTGCCGTACTGATCCTTGGCAAGACCATAGATTTGCATGCCGTGGTCGTCGGTTGTTTCCCAGTTGTCGTAAGCCTCCTGACGCATCTCGGGGGTGATGGTCTTTTCGGCATTGGCACTGACAATCTCCACTTTCTCCGAAGCCTTCTCGCCCGTCCAGCGTGCCTGGTCGCTGCCCACGCCTGCCTTGAACTTGGTGTCGGGCACCATTGCCACGCTCTTGTTAGTGCCGCTGCGACGGCTGAAGCCATCCTCGCTCACGTCGGCACCCCAAGCAAAGGTCCAGCCGTTCTTCACAGCATCATACATAACGCGCATAAAGTCGTCCAAAGGAAGGTTGTAGCTGCTTGCCCAGCGCCAGTTGTCCTCAATCTCGAGGATGAAGCTGCTCCAGTAGGGATGATGTGTGTAGCTAGTGAGGCTGACGTAGTCGTTGGGGTCGAGCTTGAGATAATCCTTTACGAAGGACTGCGGCGTATAGCGCTTGCCCTTGTACTCGAACTCGGTGGGGCACTTGCCGAAATAGCCGTCGAGCATGCTCTGCAGAGCGCCCTTCCAAGCCTTCGGGTAAATCTTCTTTGCATTGCTCTTGGAGATGCTCTGCAGGTAAGCAGTCATCGGCGGGAAGAGCTGGCCGAAGTTAAAGAGGGAGTCGCCGTACTCAGTGATGGGATAAGGCATGATGCCCTCGGGGATGAGTCCGTAGTGCTCCATGCAATAGAGTGCGTCCTCGAAGCTGCCGCCTTGGGCGAAGCTTGCGTCACCATGTGTGCGAACATGTTTGTCGGCACGGTCAACGTACGTCTTGCTGATGAGGAACGACTCGCAGAGGTCGAGGTCATTCTTCAGGCTGGGGTTCTTCTTGATGGCTTCGCTCTCGAGGAATGCCAGAGAGGAATAAGCCCAGCAAGTGCCGCTGCTGTTCTGGTTCTTGATGCTGGTTACGGGATGTTCGATGATGGTGGTGAAGATGAGAGTGTCCTTCGGAGCTTCTTTCTTCTCCTTCTTGTCCTTTGCTACTGCAGGCACGACGAGCAATGCGGCTGCAGCAAGTAAGATAATCTTTTTCATTTACAATTTAACAATTTACAATTTATTTACAATTTAACTATTGATTTATTATGTTCCCTCTGTTTGTTCTGGCGGATTTGCAATCCGCCAGTATTGAGTATAAGCATTTATAATGCGCTAACATGTGTTGCGGGATTATAAATCCCTATATTCGGAACGGTCGGATTGCAAATCCGACCGAACATGCGGGGAGGAGGGGTTAGTAGGGAATCTTCTTTTCTCCCAGGACGCGGCAGCCGTCCTTTGTGATGAGGATGTCGTCCTCGATGCGGATGCCGCCGAAGTCTTTATAAGTCTCGAGGAGGTCGAAGTTGAGAAACTCGGCACAGTGTCCCGTCGAACGCCAATCGTCGATGAGGGCAGGGATGAAGTAGATGCCCGGCTCGTCGGTCATCACGAAGCCTTCCTGCAAGCGGCGACCGCAGCGCAGGCAGTTTGTGCCGAACTGTTCGAGATTGGGACGCACCTCATCGTCAAAGCCGACGTAGGTCTGACCCAAGCCTTCCATGTCGTGAACGTCCAAGCCCATCATGTGACCAAGGCCGTGAGGCATGAACATGGCATGTGCGCCGGCACGCACAGCTTCCTCCGTGTCGCCCTTCATCAAGCCAAGCTCTTTGAGGCGTTCCGTCATCAATCGGCAGACGCCAAAGTGTACGTCCCACCATTTCACGCCGGGCGCAGCAATCGTCAGAGCATAGTCGTGGCACTCCTTGACAATGTCGTATAACTCCTTCTGGCGCTGGGTGAAAGTGCCGCTGACGGGCATTGTACGGGTATTGTCGCTGCAATAGTTCTCGTTTGTCTCTGCGCCAGCATCGCAAAGGAACAAGCGTCCTGCCTCGAGAGGCCGTGGGCTGGGGTAGCCGTGCATAATCTCGCCGTGCTGAGTGACGATAGACGGGAAGCTGACCATACAGCCGCGACTGCTTGCTATACCGCTGATGCAGCCTGCTATCTCCTGTTCCGTCACGCCTTCGCGGCACATTTTCATCGCCGTTGTGTGCATCTCGTAACCAATGGCACAGGCACGCTCAATCTCTGCAATCTCGCCTGCACTCTTCACTGCCCGCTGGTCAACGACGGCCTTGATGAGTTCCACGCTGGCTGCCTCCCTCTGCTTGGAGGGATGGATGCCCAGCATGTCCATGAGCTGAATCATCGTGTCATGGCGGTAGGGCGGCAGGAAGTGTATGCGCTGGCCTGCAGCTTTGGCCTTCTTGATGAAGTCTGCCAGAGCCTTCATCGGCATGGAATGTGCCACGCCACTCTCTGTTGCCAAGTCCGCAACACTGTCAACACTGCCGAACCAAACGATGTCCTCGATGTCGATGTCGTCGCCAACGAGGTACTCCCTGTCATTGTCAATGTCGATGATGCCAGCCAAGCCTTCGCGGTGCTGCCCATAGAAGTAAAGGAACGAGCTGTCCTGACGGAAGCGATATACGTTGCTGGGATAGTTGGCAGGCGAGTCGTTGTTGCCCATGAGCAAGATGATGCCCGAACCGATTCTCTCTTTGAGCAGCCTTCGCCGCTCGATGTAGGTTGATTTGTCGAATAACACCTTATTATAATTTACAATTTGACAATCCTTTATAATTTACAATTTGACAATTTACCATTTACAATTTATTTGTCGCCCAAAAGGTCACTTGCCATCATTTTGATGATGTTCAGCGTTGTTGTGTCTGTGGCGAAGACAGCATTGAGGCCTTGTTCCTCCTGTGCCGGATCGCCCACATAGTCGTCCCAGCGCTGCCAGCGGACGTGCTTTGGCTGGGCATAGCCGCCCCAAGCCCAGAAGCAGCAGCCCTGCAACTTGCCTTCGTCCATCAGGCTGAAGACGTACTCATAATAGATATCACGACCTTGCGTGGACGACTCCAAATCGATACGGTAGCCGTCGCGAGGATAGCCGAACTCCTCCAAGACCATCGGCTTGTTCAAGTCCTTCACGACATCCCAGCAGACATCCATATAGGCACGAGTCTTGCGGGCAGCATACGCCACACTGTCCACCACAGAGCTTTCGCCGTTCTGCGCCAAACCAACCTCAAGCGGGCCGCTTGCCGGGCCGAGCCAGTGCCAGTTGTAGGGCCAGATGTGGATGCAGACGTAGTCTATCTCGGGGAAGGCATGAACCTGATGGAACAGTTCAGGGTCTTCCTCGCAGCCCACAATACCTTCGCTGCCGGTCGTGACCAAATGGTTGCTGTCGAGGCTCTTGATGAGCTTTGCCTGTGCCTCAACCCACCCAGCGAAGCAGGCCTTCGTCACGGAGTCGCGGGCAAAGGCGCGAGGCTCGTTGGCAAGCTCCCATGCCATGATGGCTGGCGACTCGGCGTAAGGCTTGCCCGTGACGGTGTTGATGCGCGACACGATGACGCGCACATGCTGCTCCGCCATCTTCTTTGCCTTGTCATTCTTCACGAACTGGCAGTGGTAGGCTTGGGCAACGTCCCAGTCCGACCAGTCGGGCACAGGGCCGCAGCCTGCCCACTCGAGATAAGCACCATAGCCCCCACTCCACTCCCAGGAGTTATTGAGGAAGAGGACAGCCGTCATTTCGCGTTTTTCGAGTTCGGCAATGAGGTAGTCCAAGCCCTGCAGAATCGTGTCGTTATACATGCCTGGTTCCGGTTGTAGGACTGGCACGACGTGTGATGCCACGGTGTCCGGCCCTTCGCCGCCGACGAGGACACGCACATTCGTGATGCCCACTTCCTGCATCAAGTCGAGTTCCTTTGCGAGGCGTTCGCGGTTGCCGCCCTGACCCTCTGAGGCCAGCACAGCCCCGTACCAGAAGTTCGCGCCAATGAACTTGTACTCCGCCTCGCCTCGATAGAATTTCCCATCGTGGGTTGTTACGAAATTACTGCTGGATTGTTTGTCATTTACACAGGCGTAAATTGTCAACAAAGCGAGTGTCGTCAGGAAATAAGCCAGGCGTCTCATAACTATGGACTATGAACTATGGACTATGAACTAAATAATGATCTTGCTCTTGTGGTAGTTGTCGCGGAAGGCTGTAGGCGAACAGCCTTTCTTCTTCTTGAAGATGCGGTTGAAGTTGCTGATGTTGTTGAAGCCGCAGCTGTAGCATATCTCCGCCACGCTGGTGTGGGTATCGACAAGCAGACGGGCAGCATAGCCGAGGCGGATGTCGATGATATAGTCGCTGACGGTCTTGCCCGTGCGGGTGCGGAAGAAGCGGCTGAAGGCAGCAGGCGTCATGCCGGCAATGTCGGCAAGCGTCTTCAGGCGAATCTCCTTCTTGAAGTTCTGGTCGATGTGCTCCTCTACGGCACGCACGCGGCGACTCTCAGGCTGGTTCTTCACATTGGCAAACGACTTGCTGGCCAGCAGATGGTAATTCTCCTGCAAAGAGAGTTCGTAGAGTATTTCGAGCAGAGAAAGCATACGATAGAAGCCAGGCTGTGCCGAAGTGATGCCGGTTATCTTTCCGTAAAGTTCCATGATGGCAGGCAACTCGAAGGCAACACCGCGCTTGGCATTCTCAAAGAGGGTACGAAGGCTGGAGAACTGGTTCTTCTGCAGGAACTGATCACCAAGCAGGTCGGGTGGGAACTGAATCGTAATCTCGTGGATGGAATGACTTGTGCAGTCGTACTGGTCCCAAGTGTGCTCCAATCCGCTGCCCACAAGCACAAGGTCGTACTTGCCCAGCACCTCGATGCTGTCGCCCACGATGCGGCGCGCGCCGTCGCAGTGTTCCACGAAGTTCAACTCCATCTCCTCGTGCTTGTGCAACGGGTAGGTGAAGGCATCCTTGTCACGATCCACCATCAGGAAACAGTCTTTTTCGCCCAACGGTGTAACTTCTGTAATTACTTTGTCTGTCATGGTATTTAATTGATGTATTTATAAGGTGTTTTCATGTGTTTTCGTCAAATTCGGGCGTAAAATTACACTTTTTTTTTCAAAAAAGCAAGCAAACAGCAAGAAAATATCAGAAGAGTTGCATCACGCCACTTGCAGGCCTCCCTGCGAGGAGTTCCTGTCGCATGTAGTCCATGTAGGGAGCGACGTGATGGAAGAAGATTTGATAGCCTGCGCAAAGGTAATTGAGGCCTGGCTCACCGTCGGCTGTGCGGAGGAAACGCAGGCGAGGACATTCTCCGTGACAGGCTTTGAGCCATTGACACTGGCGGCACTGGCGGGGAAGCGCCTCCTTCTTCATGCGGCTGAAGCGGTTCTGCTTGGTGCCGTAAAGCATCTGCGGCAGGCCGTGCGTGCGGATGTTGCCCAACTTGTACTCTGGGAAAACGAAGTGGTCGCACGAATACACGTCGCCGTTATGCTCCATGACCGCCGCGTGACCGCACTCCTCGGCATAGACGCAGACACCCGGCTCCACGCCCATCCAGCCTGCAAGTGTGGCATCGAAGAGCTGCACAAAGACCTCGCCCACATCCCTCCGCACCCATTCATCGAAGATAGCACACATGAAGCGCCCCCATTCCTCTGGGCGGATGCTGAAAGGCGCAATCGGGCAATCCTCGTCGAAGAGCTGCGCAAGGTGCCGCCCGTCGCTGTGCTCCTTGATGCGCTCCACGACGGGACTTATCTGAAGGTACTTGCAGTGCAGCTCGTCGCGGAAGAACCTATAGAAAGCCAATGGGTCTTGGGCATTGAAATGGTTGGCAGTTGCCATCGCGTTCCACTCGACACCATATTCATTAAGGAGCTTGATGCCGTCCATCACTTTCTGCCAAGTGCCGTTCCCTTGAGCATCGAGGCGGTAGGCATCATGCTGCTCCTTTGTGCCGTCGATACTGATGCCCACGAGCCAGCCTTCGTCGTGAAGGAACCGGCACCATTCGGGCGTAAGCAGGGTGCCGTTGGTCTGTATGCTGTTGCTGATGCGTTTGCCCCTGCCGTAGTACTGCTGCAACTTTACAGCCTTTTGATAGAAGCTTAAGGGTTTAAGCATCGGTTCGCCGCCGTGCCAAGTGAAGAGCACGTCAGGCGTTTGCTGCACCGAGATGTAGTCGCGAATGTATTGCTCCAAGAGCGAAGAGTTCATGCCAGCCCCCTCCCCGCTCCCCCTTTGGGGGAGTGCTTTTGAAAGGTGTTGCTTCTCCAAATAATAACAGTATTGGCAGCGCAAGTTGCACAGCGGCCCGGCAGGCTTTGCCATTACATAAAGCGGACGAGCGAAAGGGTAGATGCAGTTCATAGTTCATAATTCATAGTTCATAGTTATTTGTTCGCTTAGTTCTCTGAGGTCGCAGCCTAACTATGAACTATGAATTATGAACTATGAACTTGTTCGTCAAATAACGAACTGGATACCAGATGGCAAGCCAGCCGACGGCAAGGACGGTGACAAGGATGAGCAGGATGTCCGTCAGATAGACACTGACAGGATAATTCTCGACGATGAAACTGCCGTCGTTGTCGCCCATGCTGACCAAGCCGTACTCCTGCTGAACCCAACAGAGGACAGCACCAAGCACCAAGCCAAGCAAGGCTCCCGCCAAGCAAATGATGTGCCCCTCCAGTCGAAAAATGGTGCATATCTGGGCATCGGTAGCGCCGAGGCTGCGGAGTGTCTGGATGTCCTGCCTTTTATCTATCATCAGCATCGAAAGCGAACCGATGATGTTGAAGCAAGCTACCAACAGGATGAAGGAGAGGAAGAGGTAGGAGATGAGCTTCTCGATGCGCATCACACGGAAGACATCGTCCTGCTGCTCGTAGCGGTCCTCGACCTTGAAGCGTTCACCAAGCTGTGCCTTTAATTGCTCCTTGACCTTGTCCGCCTTGACACCATCCTTGAGCTTCAGCTCGACAGCCGACACCCTACCCTCGCGGTCGAAGAGCCGTTGGGCGAACTGAAGGCTGGTGACAATGTAGTTTGCATCGTATTGCGCCTGCCTTACCATAAAGACAACACCTGGGCTGTGCAGCTCGTCGTGATTGAAGGAGGACAGCGGATTGCCGATGTTGACGCGCTCTCCAGGCTTCGGGGCATAAACCTGCAAAGGGTCCTCGAAACTCGCGGAAAGGCCGAGTTGCTGAGCCAGCTGAATGCCAAGCACGCCATACTCCAGCACATCGGCATGGAGGCAGAAGGAGCCGTCGCCATAAAGGATGTCCTCGATATGTACCTGCTGCGTGATGTTGTCGGCAACGCCCTTGATGGTTACGACTTGCTGGCGATTGCCTTGAACCACAAGCGCCTGACCTTCGAGGACAGGCGTATAGACTTCCACCGCATCGCTCTGCTTGAGCCACAGCAGGTCTTTGTCCTTCGCGCTGACGGTCTGACCGTCCTTTGGTGTGACACGAAGCTCGGCATCGAATGCGGTGAAGAGGTCGGCAACAAGGTCTTGGAAGCCGTTGAAGACGCTCAGCGTGACCACCATCGCCATCGTAGCGACAGCCACACCAAGCACCGAAATGCCACTGATGATGTTGATGGCATGGTGGCTCTTCTTGGCGAAGAGATACCGGCGGGCTATAAAGAGTTCATAGTGCATAGTTCACAATTCTTAATTATTTTCTCAATTGCTCCTACACTTAACTTCGCTTCCCAATTATGAATTATGGACTATGAACTATGAACTATGTAAAAGTTCGTCGATGTGTTCCACATAATCGAGACTGTCGTCGATGAAGAACTTCAGTTCTGGGATGATGCGGAGCTGCTTGCCGACGCGGGTGCCAAGCTCGTAGCGCACCTGTCGCTGGTTCGTGTTGATGTTCTGCACGATTTCCTTTGCCCTTTCGCTCGGGAAGACGCTGAGATAGACGCGGCACACACTCAAGTCGGGACTGATGCGGCACACGCTGACGCTCACCAGCACGCCTCGCATCGCACTTGTCTGCTTCTGGAAAATATCGCTCAGCTCCTTCTGAATGAGCCGGGCTATCTTGTTCTGTCGGGTTGTTTCCATAAAGTATAAATTAAGAATTAAGAATGAAGAATGAAGAATTTGCTACCGCCATACAGTGAAGAGTGAAGAATTACCTGCTGACATTACTGCGGCAGCAAATTCTTCATTCTTCACTCTTCATTCTTCATTTTGAAACATCGGGTCCCATGCTGGCAGGCGGACTGGTTTCTGCTTCAGCATGTCGAGCACAGAGGCGGGGCAGAACTTGCGGTTCACGACCACGCGGAACATGTACTCGCGGAACCATTCGTCGGTCATGATGATGTAGCCGTTGGCGCCGCTGTCCGAGCCCCAGCTGTTCTCCACCTTCCACTTCTTGGCTTTGCCCTCGCCGTCGAGGTCAACGGCCATCAGGGTCATGGCGTGGGTGCTGCCGCTGTCGAAGGTCTCGATGCGCTGCTTCTTGTTCATGCCGAAGGTCGTTCCCAAGAGGCTTCCGTAGTCGAAGTTCTGGAGGTCGGCAAAGCCTGTCGAGCGGTCGAGGAACTTGCCCACGTCGCAGCTGAAGTACATCTGGCAGCTGTCCTTGAGCGAAGCGATGGCGATGCACTCCAGTTCCTCGATGGGCAGGTTGACGTAGAGCCAGTTGTGTCCGTCATAGACGTGGCGGTCGTAGTCAATCTCATATACCTTATTATAAGGACGGCTGGGGTCGTTCATCAGCATCACATAGTCCTTGTTGAGGTCTTCGCCCTCGCTGATGCAGTAGGTCTTGAAGAAGTCTTGGGGAGTATAGGTCTTGTCTTTCCATGTGAACTCTTTTGGAGGCACACCGTAGGCCATCACGAGCATCCGATAGACGGTGCCGAGCTGCTCCACTTTGAGGGCCTGGAGCTGCTTCTCGCTCATGCCTGCCTCGCTCTTTTCGCGGAGGGTGATGCCGAACTCGCGGAGCTTGCGCTTCAGGTGCCCGCAGAACTCGCTGGTGCTGTTGCTGACGTACGTCTCGGGCATCACGTCGGCAGGCACCACGCCGTACTTTGTGGCGAGGTCGGCCACACCAGTGTAGGTGCCGCCGTCGGAGAGCGGATGCTGGAAGAGCCAGCGCACCATCTCGCAGTCGATGGGTTGCTTGCGGGTGTCGATGATGCCTTGCAGGAAGAGGTTGCTCTTCTCCAGCTGGTCGTAGAAGAAAAGGTAGCACTGGCTGAGCACGAGGTTCTTTGTGTCGAGCTTCTTCATGGCGCGGCCTCGCAGCACGTTTAGTCCCGTGAAGAGCCAGCAGCGGCCACTGCTCTTCTGGTCGGTGATGCCCGTGTTCTTAATCTCGATGCCGAAGTTTTTGTCCTTCGCACCGGCATTCTCCTGATTGATAGCCATCTTTGCGATGCCGACGTTGCTGATGGCGTTGCGCAGCGCCTTCTCGGCAGGCGTGCCGGTGTAGCTGCCCTCGAGCGTTTTCAGCACCTCGGGCGTGATGTTTGTCTGGGCGCAGGCAGTTGAAAATTGAACATTGAAAATTGAAAAATGAACTCCTGCCAAAGCAAGGAGCAGGGTACATAGAATCGTTCTTTTCATATCCTTTAATAGTTATATCGTCGTTCCAAAGTGCAAAGATACAAAGAAATTAAGAATTAAGAGTTAAGAATTGAAAATTATTTCGCAATTCCCACATTTGAATTTAATAATTTTGAATTTTCAATTAAACTATTGTATCTTTGCAAGCAGAAACAAGTAAAATGAGATATTGAGATATGGAAGACTTGGTATTATCTGTTCCCCTGCAAGATGCGGCTTTCGTCGAGACGCTGGCTTTGCGCATGGGTTGGACGATGCGCCGCCGCCGTTCCTCAATTGAGCGGTTCATCAATTCCTGCCCGAAGGCTCAGCAAATGACCGACGAGGAGATACAAGCTGAAATCAACGCTTACAGGAAAGGGTTATGAAGATTCTGTTCGACACGAACCTCTGGATTTCATTCATGATTGGCAAACGGCTTGCGTCGCTTGCTGATGTGTTGTGCCGTCACGATGTGGAAGTTTATGTTTGCGAACAACAATTAGACGAAATTCGAGGTGTCATCGCCCGCGAGAAGTTCGACCGCCTCATCTCTGCTGAGACACGCTACTACTTCTTCGAAATGATTTATGATGTCTGCCGCTTCACCGACATCACCGTTGAAGCAAAGTCCGACATCCGCGACCCGAAAGACCTCTATCTCCTTTCGATGGCAGAGAGTGTTCCTGTGGATTATATCGTCAGCGGCGACCGCGACCTCACAGACATGAAGCAACATGCGGGCATACCTATCTTGAAATATACGGAACTGATAGACAAGCTGAATACTAATCGTTAAGGCAAGAGAAGCGATGAGAACGGGCGAGATGATGACAATGACTAACGACAAATACTTGACTAACGACAAATACTTATAATTATGGGAAAGAGAACACTTTTCCTGATTGCTTCCCTGCTGCTATCGTTGGCAGGCGTGCAGACTGCCTTTGCGCAGAAGATGGTGGTGAAGACGGCGGACGGCAAGGTCGTCAAGTATAATGTGACCAAAGTGACGGAAGTCAGCTTCGAGGAGGCCGAGCCGGTGGAATGGATTGACCTCGGACTGCCCAGCGGAACCCTGTGGGCTTCCTGCAACATCGGAGCCAACAACCCCGAGGACTACGGCTACTACTTCGCTTGGGGCGAGACCGAGACGAAGGAAAACTACACATGGAGCACTTACTTCGACTATGACGCCGACGATTCCAGCAACCGCCACAAGAAGTATAACAAGGATAGCGGCTTGAAGGAGCTTCTGCCCGAGGACGATGCCGCTTCTGCGATTTTGGATGTTGAGTGCAAGATGCCGAGCAAGAAGCAGTTCGAGGAACTCCTCAACAGCAAGTACACCGGGACAGTGTGGACGCAGCGGGACGGCGTGAACGGCTACAAGATAACGAGCATCAAGAACGGCAACAGCATCTTCCTCCCTGCTGCGGGCTTCTACAATAGCACGTATCCCAATTCGCAAGGCAGCAACGGCTACTACTGGTCGCGTACGCTCTCCGAGACATCTAACTCCAGTGCGGGAGCCATATACTTCAGTTCGAGCAGCATATCCACTCTCGACACCGGACGCATGATGGGCTTCTCCGTCCGCCCTGTGCAGGCACCACCGACATCAGGCACTACCGATGGTCACGACTGGGTTGACCTCGGTTTGCCGAGCGGCACGCTGTGGGCAACGATGAACGTAGGCTCAAACGCTCCAGAGGGGCAGGGCGACACCTTCCGCTGGGGAGAGACGGAGCCGTATGATGGAAGCGGAGCCGAAACCTACAAGTTCTATGGGAATTGGCACTGGTCGGAAGATGCATTCCAATATGTAGGCGACTTAACGAAATATTGTTCTTCTTGTGGCTATGAAGGCTTCGCAGACGGCCTGACAGAGCTGGAGCCGGAGGACGATGCCGCCACCGTGATCTGGGGCAGCGAATGGCAGATGCCGAGCAAGGCGCAATGTGACGAACTGGGCAACAGCGCAAACACCACCATCTCCTTCACGACCCAAAGCGGCATAAAGGGTGTGCTCATCACGAGCAAGATGAACGACAACAGCATTTTCCTGCCTACCCAAAAAGATTATTGGACGCGAGAGAAGGATAATGGTAGTCATACTGATACTCAGACTGATCTCTATCGCTATGCGACATTTCTATTTCTTAACTGGAATGGCCAGAAATATTTCACCTATTCTTCCTATCGCACCGACTATTACTCCATCCGCCCTGTGCGGAAACAATAAGCTTTATTCAGTTTGGGCGGATTTCAAATCCGCCCAAACAGGCTTGCGCAAGCGGAAGCGTCTGATTCCCAGACATCTGGCAGAGGGTACAACAAGTCCCCGTACTTATGGCCATAAGTACGGGGACTTATAGCAATAAGTACAGGGACTTATGGAGATAAGTACAGGGACTTATGAGAGAGACTGTATGCTGTCGCTCAACGAAGTCCAGGTCGAATATGAGGCTCTCGGACTGTATTTTTTTGTTTTTGTCGTTTTCTTTTGCTTCTTTGCTTTGTCGTCTTAATTATTTTGCCTATTTTTGCAAGGGAAACAGACGATTCTGATGCGAAAGAGCAATTACGATAAGCAACCGAGCACGCATATCGACGGGAAAGTCATCTGCGGCTGGGACAATATAGTGGCAACTCTCGCGGAGGCTTGGGCAGACGAGCCTGTGTGGGCCATCGACCTCTACCCGGGCGCCTACGAGGAGGACTTCATCAACGCCTTCAGGCAGACCGGCAGGAAGATTATCAACACCCGCGACCTGATGCGCCCGGAAGAGGAAATCCGCCAACTCACCGAACGCTTTATGACCGATGATGTGCTGTTCGGATACCTCTCAAATATAAGGTTGGAAGAATACTTTAGCCCCCTCCCCGCTCCCCCTTTGGGGGAGTGCTCCAATGGCTGCGTCATTATTGGCACAGGGGCGTTTTTCGTTGCCGAGAAACTTTCAATTTTCAATTCTCAATTTTCAATTGTCTACGCCGATATGTCCCGTTGGGAACTTCAGCAGCGGTTCCGCAGGCATGAGGTGAAGGCGCTCGGCATCGACAACCGCGAGGACAGCCCTTCGGTGCAGTACAAGCGCGGCTACTTCAACGACTGGAACATCATCGACCGCTATAAGGACGAGCTGATGCAAAGCGGACGCATCGAGTTCTGGATTGACTCGAACAACCGCCAGCAGCCCAAGATGATAACCGATGCGCAGATGCGGCAGGGACTGGAACGGACGGCTCACAAGCCTTTCCGCGTGGTACCCTTCTTCGACCCTGCGCCTTGGGGCGGACAATGGATGAAGGAGGTGTGCGACCTGCCTCGCGAAGAGCAAAACTATGGCTGGTGCTTCGACTGCGTGCCCGAAGAGAACAGCCTCTACCTCGAAGCCGACGGCACGCTCTTTGAACTGCCTTCGCAGAATGTCGTGCTGGCTCACAGCCGCGAGTTGCTCGGCCAACAGGTCTGGGCACGTTTCGGCAAGAGCTTCCCCATTCGCTTCGACTTCCTCGACACCATGCAGGGCGGCAACCTCAGCCTGCAAGTACACCCCACCAACGAGTTCGCACAGAAGGAGTTCGGTCTGCCCTACACGCAGGACGAGAGCTACTATCTGCTCGACGCTGCCCCCGATGCGGTGGTTTATCTTGGCCTGAAGGAAGGCATCAACCCAGCGGAAATGATTGAGGATTTGCGGGCGGCACAGCGGTACTCCCCCAAAGGGGGAGCGGAGAGGGGGCTTTTCGACGCAGAGAAATACGTCAACAAGCTGCCTGCCAAGAAGCACGACCACTACCTCATCCCTGCCGGTACAATCCATTGCTCGGGCGCGAACAGCATGGTGCTGGAAATCAGCTCTACGCCCAGCATCTTCACCTTCAAGCTGTGGGACTGGGCAAGGCTCGGACTGGACGGCAAACCGCGTCCCATCAACGTGGAGCGCGGCAAGCACGTCATCCAATGGGAGCGCACCACAGGCTTCGTCAAGGAACAGCTCGCCAATCGCTTCGAGGTGCTGCGCGACGAGGACGGCATCAAGGAAGAACGGACTGGCCTGCATCCCAACGAGTTCATCGAGACGCGCCGCCACACATTCAGCCGCCCCGTAGAGCACAACACTAATGGCGGCGTGAACGTCCTCAACCTCGTGGACGGCTTCGCGGCAGTGGTAGAAAGTCCCGAAGGCAAGTTCGCACCCTTCGAGGTGCACTATGCCGAGACCTTCATCATCCCCGCCTGCATCGGAAGATACACCATCAAGCCCCTCAGCGGCGAGTGCATGACGATAAAGGCCTCGGTGAGGTTTTGAGGCAAGCCTCGTCATAACGTAATAACGATATAACGTCATAACGAAACCCCAAAAACAACAACTATGAAATCAAACAAGAAAATCGTGCTAACGCTGGATGCTGGCGGCACAAACTTCGTGTTCTCCGCTATTTGCGACAATGAGGAGATTGTAGAACCCGTGCGCCTGAAGGCGGTAACAACCGACACTGAGGGCTGTCTTGCAACCCTTGTACAGGGCTTCACCACCGTGAAAGAGATGCTCGAGACTGAGCCTGTGGCCATCAGCTTCGCCTTCCCGGGCCCTGCCGACTATGCCCGCGGCGTGATTGGCGACCTGCCCAATTTCCCGTCCTTCCGTGGCGGTGTGGCACTCGGCCCGTACCTAGAGAGCGTCTTCAAGATTCCCGTGTATGTGAACAACGACGGCAACCTCTTCGCTTATGGCGAGGCGCTGGCCGGTGCGCTTCCGCGTGTCAATAAGGCGCTCGAGGAGGCTGGCTGCAAGCGCCGCTACAAGAACATGGTCGGCATCACGCTCGGCACAGGCTTCGGCTGTGGTGTGGTCATCGACAAGGTCTTGCTGACAGGCGACAACGACTGCGGCGGCGATGTGTGGTGTATGCGCAACGGCATGTACCCCTTCGTCATTGCAGAGGAGAGTGTCAGCATTCGTGCCGTCCGCCGCGTGTATGCAGAGATGTCGCATGAAAACATCGGCGACCTCACGCCCAAGGACATCGGCGACATTGCCAACGGTACGCGCCCCGGCAACATGAAGGCTGCGCAGGAAAGCTTCCGCCAGCTCGGTCAGGTCACAGCAGCCGCCCTTGTGAACGTGCTGAACATCGTGGATGGCATCGTCGTGATTGGCGGCGGTCTGTCGCACAACTCGAAGTGGATTCTGCCAGGCATGATGGAAGAGTTCAACCGTCCTGCCGGAACCTTCACAGGCAATTTGCTGCCGACCTTGCAGTCGGAAGTCTATAACTTCGAAGACCCGGAACAGCGTGCAGCCTTCCTCGTGGACAAGGATGTCTATGTCAATGTGCCGCACACAGACAAGAAGGTGCTCTATCAGGCACAGCGCAAGGTGGCTGTCTGCATCTCCGAGCTTGGCGCCAGCAAAGCCATCAACCTCGGAGCATATAACTTCGCGCTGAATCAGCTGGGACAATAGCGAATTGCTCGAAATAACGAAATAACGGAATAACGTGATAACGTAATAACGAAAAGAAAGAATGAACAAGAAACTCGTTCCCGTCATGCTATGCTTCTTCGCCATGGGCTTTGTGGATATGGTGGGCATAGCAAGCAACTATGTACAAAAGGATTTAGAGTTGAGCGACACTCTGGCGAACACCCTTCCTTCGCTTGTGTTCCTGTGGTTCCTCATCTTCAGCATTCCCACAAGCCTGCTGATGAACAAGATTGGCCGCAAGAACACGGTGCTCCTGAGTCTTGTGATGACACTCGCAGCAATGGCTGTGCCTGTGTTCACCCTCGACTTCACCATGCTGCTTCTGTCTTTCTCCCTCTTGGGAATAGGCAATGCCATCATGCAGACCTCACTCAATCCGCTGGTCGATAGCGTGATGAAGGGCGGCGCATCTGCCAGCACCCTGACCTTCGGGCAATTCATCAAGAGCATCGCCTCGTTCCTCGCCCCCATCATTGCCTCGTGGGGCGCGACGACAAACACTTTCGGCCTCGGTTGGCGCGTGCTCTATCCTATTTATTTAGGTGTAGGCATCTTGGCAACGCTGCTGCTGTTCGGGACTAAGACCCCCTCTGACTCCCCCGTGAAGGGGGAGAAATCCGTCGGAGAACAGTTCGCTGGGGCTTTTTCCTTGCTGGGCAATCCCTTCATCCTCTTCTGCTTCCTTGCCATCATCTGCCATGTCGGCATTGATGTCGGAACAAGCGTGACGGCTCCGAAGATACTGATGGAGCGTACGGGCATGCTGCTCGACGATGCCGCCATTGTCTGCACCATCTACTTCATTGCCAAGGCAGCAGGCAGCTTCAGCGGCAGCTTCATCATGAGCTACCTCAAGGACTGGACCTTCCTGCTTGTCAGTGTCCTGATGATGGTGGCAGCCGTCTTCGGCCTCATCTTTGGCGAAAGCACGGCTGTTATCTATGCGAGTGTGGCGCTGATGGGTTACGGCAACGGCAACCCGTTCAGCATCGTCTTTGCGAGAGCCATGCAGGCTGCCCCAGAGAAGAAGAATGAAGTCAGCGGCCTGCTCATCATGGGTATCTTCGGCGGCACCATCTTCCCGCTCCTCATGGGCTTTGCCAGCGATGCAATAGGACAAGTCGGCGCCGTCCTCGTCATGAGTGTCGGCATCCTCTATCTGCTCGGCTTCTGGCTACAGGGCAGGAAAGTTTGAAGACTCGGCACGGCTAATACCCCTTTATCGTCGTCCCTCGAGAGCCGTCGATGTTGTCAGAGTGTGTGATGACGACTTGTCGCACGCCTCGGTGAATAGCATCGAAGGCATTCTCTATCTTCGGTATCATGCCGCCTGCAATAACACCTTCGGCAATAAGGGTGCGTGCCTGCTCCTCGTCGATGCAGGGGATGATACTGCTGTCATCGTCGGCATTGCGCAGCACGCCCGGTTTCTCGAAGCAGAAAGTCAGGGTGACGTCATAAAGCTCTGCGAGGGCACAGGCGACGGAAGCCGCGATAGTGTCGGCATTGGTGTTAAGGATATGGCCTTCGCCGTCGTGCGTCAGCGGAGCAATCACAGGCACGTTCCCGCTCTCAATAAGCGAGGAAAGCAGCTGTGCATCGACCCTATCGACATCGCCCACGAAGCCGAAGTCGACTGTTTGCTCTGTGCCGTCGTCCATCCTGACGCGCTTCGGCGGACGCTTGTGGCTGCGGATGACATTGCCGTCCGCACCTGTCAGACCGATAGCTTTCACACCCTTTGCCTGCAAGCCTGCCACGATGTTCTTGTTGACGAGGCCGCCATAGACCATCGTCACGACCTGAAGCATTTTTTCGTCCGTAATGCGACGTCCGCCCACCACGTGGCTCTCGATGCCGAGGCTGGCAGCCATCGACGTTGCCAAGCGGCCACCGCCATGCACAAGCACCTTGCGGCCCTTCATCTCGGCAAACTGGCTGAGCAACGAAGCCAGCGAGGCAGCATCTTCCACTACGCCGCCGCCTACCTTAATTATATTAATAAGCCCCCTCTCCGCTCCCCCTTTGGGGGAGTATCTTTCATTAGTAGCCATTACCTTTATACCTTTCCAACTTACTATCTTTTTGCGCCACCATCAAAGCACTCCCCCAAAGGGGGAGCGGGGAGGGGGCTTCTATACTTGCCTTCCTCCTTATCACCAAGCATTGAAAGATAACTTGTGTATCTGCTCTCGGCAATGCGGCCTTCTGCTACGGCTTGCAACACGGCACAACCCGGCTCGTGCGTATGGGTACAGTTGCCGAAGCGGCAGTCATCGGATGTCCTGAATATCTCGCGGAAGTAGTGCGACACCTCTTCGCGCTCCATGTCGAACGTGCCAAAGCCCTTGATGCCCGGCGTGTCGATGAGTGCGCCGCCTTGAGGCATGAAGAACATCTGCGAAAAGGTCGTGGTGTGCATACCAGCATCGTGAGCCGCACTAATCTCCGCAGTCTTGGCATCAGCCTCAGGCACAAGCAGATTGAGCAAAGTGCTCTTGCCCACCCCACTGTTGCCGCTCAGAAGCGTTGTCTTGTGCTGAAGCTCTGCCCGCAGCTCATTGATGCCATTGCCATCTACTGCCGAACAGGCCAGACAGGTATAACCGATATTACGATATAACGTCATAACGTCATCAAGCTGCCGCAGCTCCTCCTCATTGTAGAGGTCTGTCTTGTTGAAGATAATCAGAACCGGCACACGATAGGCCTCGGCACTTGCAAGGAAGCGGTCGATGAAGGTTGTGCTCGTCTCTGGATGTGCAATGGTCGCCACAAGGGCAGCCATATCGACGTTGGCTGCGATGATGTGGCTCTGCTTCGAGAGATTCGAGGCCTTCCTGATGATGTAGTTGCGACGGTCCTCTATATCTTCAATGAGCGCTGTCTGCCCATCTGCACTTGGCACAATGGTCACCACGTCGCCTACCGCAACAGGATTCGTGCTACGGATTCCCCTGAGGCGGAACGTCCCCTTGACCTTGCACTCGAACTGCTGCCCATCGTCTGTCAAGACGGTGTACCAGCTGCCGGTATTCCGAATGATTGTCCCAATCATAATGAAGAGTGAAGAATGAAGAATGAAGAATTTCCTACCGGACAGAGAACTGATGCCAAAGGAGGCACGGCGGTAGCAAATTCTTCATTCTTCACTCTTCATTCTTAATTTTAGACTGTCATGATTTCTTTCTCCTTGGCAGCAAGCAGTTCATCCACCTTCTTGATGTACTTGTCGTGCATCTTCTGCATGTCGCCCTCGGCATCCTTCTCCAAGTCCTCGGAGAGACCGTCCTTAATACCTTTCTTGAGCTTTTCGATAATCTCGCGGCGCGTGTTGCGGACACTTACCTTGGCCTGCTCTGCCTCGCCCTTGCACTGCTTGGCAAGCTGCTTACGGCGCTCCTCTGTCAAAGGCGGAATGCCCAGACGGATTATCTCGCCGTTGTTCTCGGGCGTGATGCCGACGTTGCTGTCCATGATGGCCTTCTCGATGGGACGGAACATGCTCTTGTCCCAAGGCTTGATGGTAATGGTGCGTGGGTCCGGAGCAATGACTGCTGCCACCTGGTTCAGGGGCACCATGCTGCCATAACTGTCGACACGGATGCCGTCCAGAATCTTCACATTTGCCTTGCCAGCACGGATGTGCGCCAAAGTCTCCTCCAAATACATCACAGCCTCTTCCATTTTTTCCTCAGCCTTGCCGAGGGTTTCCTTTACATCTATCATATTCTTTCGTATTTTGTGGTTTATTGTTTGTCTTTTACCGCTTTGTCAAAGCAAAAGTAGTGATTTTTTGTTAAAAACATTACACTTCGTGCCATTATTTGCACAAAAAAACCTATATTTGTCCCGTAGAATGCAAAAAAGTATGGAAATTGATGCCCGCATAGACGATTTGCTTGCCAATCTGAAGCCCATCACGCTGGACGAGATGAAGGAGATTCGTCTGATGAACCGCACGGACACAAAATTCGTGACGAACAAGGAAAACCTGGCTCGCCTGCTGGAGCTGGCGCAGGGCAAGTACTATGCACAATTCCATAACAATGCCAAGATTGCCAACTACATGACGACCTACTGGGACACCGACGAGCATCTGTTCTACATGGAGCATCACAACGGACGCGCCCCAAGGCAGAAGGTGCGCGTCAGAACCTATATGGACAGCGACACCACCTTCCTGGAGATAAAGACCAAGAACAACCACGGGCGGACGAAAAAAAAGCGCGTAGAGGTGCCAAGCCAGGAGATAACAGGCGAGAACGGCAACGAGGAGTTCCTCAGGGAGAAAGTGCATCTGGGTATGGCAGACATCCACCCCACGGTGCGCAACCAGTTCCATCGCATCACACTCGTCAACTACGGCAAAACGGAACGCCTGACCATCGACTACGATGTGCAGTTCCATAACATGGAAACAGGACAGGATGCCAACGTCGGCCCCATTGTCATCATCGAACTCAAGCGCGACGGCAACGTCTTCAGCCCTGTCCTCGACATCCTCCGCCAGCTGCGCATCAAACCGCTCGGCTTCAGCAAGTACTGCATCGGCTCGGTCATGACAAACAAGGGACTTAAGAAGAACCGCTTCAAGACACGCATGGTCCAACTGAGCAAGTTGGCGGGGCAGAAGCTGCAAGCCAATTAAGGGAACAACAATAACAACATAAATTATATGGATTTCTTTAACGACCTCAATTATCAGCTGGGCAATGCGATAGGCTTGACACTCTTCGACCCCCAGCACTTCATTTCACTGGTAATGCGCTTCTTCATCAACCTTATTGTGGTGACAGTCATTGCGCGTTGCTTCTATTATCCTCGCAGCCATCGCCGCGACTACATGTTCATCTTCATCCTGATGTCCTTGAGCATCTTCCTTTTGGTAAGCCTGATGGAGGGCGACGGCATGAACCTCGGTGCGGCAATGGGACTCTTTGCCATCTTCGGCATCATGCGCTTCCGCACGGAAGCTGTGCCCATCCGCGAGATGACGTACCTCTTCATGCTCATTGCCGTGAGTGTCGTCAATGCACTTGGCAGAGCCGAGTATCACCCCAAGGCAGACTACTGGGACGGTTTCGGACTCGTGACCATTATCTTCGTCAACCTGATATTCATCGGCATGGCTTGGCTCTTCGAGAGCAGCAAGCTGGTCAGCACAAATTGCAGCAAGTACATCAAGTACGACAATGTTGCCCTCATTGCTCCCGACAAGCGCGAAGAGCTGAAGGCAGACTTGGAGAAGCGCACAGGCTTGAAGATTCTGCGCATAGAAATCGGTCTCGTCGACTTCCTCAAGGATGCCTGCCTCATCCGCATCTTCTACGATGAGCCATCAGACAGAGGCAACAGTATAGAAGAAATGACCAAGATGCCCCGTATATGACATTGCGTCAATCCATACTTGCACTGCTGGTTCTCTTCGCAATCCCTGTCTGGGCAGGAGAGAACGACGAACTCGGACTCTGGAGTGAGCTTGGAATAGAGAAAGCCATCACCAAGAGCTGGGACGTAGGGCTGGACCTGGAGTACCGCGCACAGAACAAGTCGCGCTTCTCCGTCGGCCTCGGCACGAGCTACAAAGTCTGCAAGTATCTCAAGCTTGGCATAAGCTACAACTTCCTCGAATCCTACAGACCCGACAAGTACAAGGAGACAAACAACCTGCTGGAAAAGATTGCAGAAGCAGGGCAATTAGAGAATCACCTCCAAGACCCAGACAACTTGGAATACTACCCTAGCAAATGGAAGACAGGCTACAATCATACATTTGAGTATTGGTTCCCCCGCCATCGTTTCAGTGTAGAAGCGACTGGCACTATTAAACTTTGGAAGTGGCTCAAGATTTCCTTAAGAGAGCGTTACCAGCTGACACATTGCAGAGCAAGAACAACTTCCAAATACAAGTATCGCAATGTGTATGAGATAGAAGAGTCCTGGATTTTCCCCGAAGACTGGTCGTTAGATCCAACCATCGAACGTAGCATCAACCAACTCGCTCCAGAGGAGGAATGGGTACAAGAAACCAAGCCTGCCTACACCGACCAGGTGCTGCGCTCGCGTCTCAAGTTCGAATACGACAAGAAGCGCGTTCCCTTCTCACCCTTCGTCTCGGCAGAGTTCCACAACAGCGTCAGCCGAGGCGACCACATGCTGCTGCAGAAGATACGCACCGCCATTGGGTGCTCGTACAAGTTCCGCAAGCACAACGAAGTGTCCCTGTCATACATCACCACCTTCGACATGTACGACATAGAAGACTATGAAGTCGTACGCCTGCACGACAAGCTTCACACCATCAACATCGGCTACAAATACAGCTTCTAACTTAATTCAAATTGTATAAACTCAAAATTCAAATAAAGATGAAAATGAAAAACATTCTGGCAGCTTTGCTGCTTATGGTAAGCACAACCATGATGGCAGACGAGTACAAGTACCTCACCATCTGCTACAACGAGACGGCAGACAGCATCTCCCTGCCCGTCGTGCAAAGGATAACATTCGAGAATAACCGTGTCGTGGTCACAACCACCGAGGGAATCTTCTCTTATCCTATCGCCATTCTGGAAAAGATAACTTTCACCACCTCGGATACAGAGACTGCCATCGAGGCTTTGCCCGAACAGACAGAGAACCTCGCCTACAAGGACGGCACACTCACCGTCAAGGGCGACGGTTTCCTCCGCATCTATGGCACCAACGGTGCACTTGTCAGCATTGCCAATGTCAAGGAAGGCGCCAACATCAGCCTCGGCAATCTGCCTGCCGGTGTCTATATCGTCCGCATGGGCGACAAGACAATCAAAGTTAGGAAGTAAAGTCCCCTCCCATACCCTTTCCCGAGGAGGAGGACTTCAACACAACAAAACAGGATAATGAAAAAGCTATTTATCACAAGCATGGTCTTGTGCCTTGCCATCATGTCGCAGGCACAGGAGCAGATTCGTGTCTTTAAGGACGGCAGCAGCACACGCTTCACAACATCGGAGCTGACGTTTTCCGACGACGGAGCAAAGCTCTCTGTAGCTGACTCCACATACGAAACCGCCAAGCTGGACAGCATCTTGGTGGTACATACCGTCACTGTCACCTTCAGTGCTGATACGGCTACGGTCGACTTGGGACACGCCCCTAACGTCACCTATACGACCGAGGGCGCACACGTCAATATCCTCAGCACGAACACAAAGAGCGAACTGGAGTTTGTGCTGCAAGGCGAAAGCACTCAGGGTTCGCTAACCTACGACGGCCCGCTCAAGTGCAAATTCTACCTGAACGGACTCAAACTCACAAGCAACAAAGGTGCTGCCATCGACATCCAGTGTGGCAAACGTGTTGACCTTATTCTCAACCCCGGCACGGAGAATGTTCTTGCTGATGCAGCCGGTGGCGAACAGAAAGCCGCCCTGTACTGCAAGGGACACCTTGAAGTGGAAGGCAGCGGATCCCTCACCGTCACGGGAAACACCAAGCACGCCATCGCCACCAAAGAGTACATGCAGCTGAAGAAGAGCACAGGCAGCATCACGGTCAACAAGGCAGTGTCCGATGCCATGCACGTCGGCCAGTACTTCCAAATGAATGGTGGTACGCTAACGCTCAGTGGGCAAGGCGGCGACGGGCTGCAGGTGGAAGTAGTGACACTCGATGATGATGTCACACCCAACCCCGACAAGGAAAACAACGGACTGATGTTCATCCGTGGCGGTAGCCTTAACATTACGGCAGCCAACGACATCACAAAGGGCATCAAAGTTCCTGGCGATTTGACTGTCAGCGGTGGGACATTCACTATTGTAGCTTCCGGCGATGGCAGCAGAGGTATTCAGGTTGCTGGCAACATGCTGGTAAACGAGGACGACAACACCACCCTCATGCAGATACGTGCCACCGGCACTACCTACGAGGACGAGGAGACAGACGACGAAGACCGTTGCATCGGCATTAAGGTTAAGGGCAATCTGACCGTCAACGCTGGCAAGATTCAGGTTGCCAACACAGGCAAGTACTCATACGGCATTAAGGTGGACGGCAAATACACCAAGTCCGCCAATGCCACCGTACAGGCTAACGTCAAGAACTGATAATCCACATTAAACAAAGCAAAGGCCTCGCCACATGGAACAATGTTCCGACGGCGAGGCTTTTACTTTTTATTTTAACTTGTCCTTTAGAAGTCTTCTCTTGAACTGCCGAAGCGTTTTACGTCGTCGATGACTTTGAGCAGATACTGCCCATACTGGTTCTTGAGCATCGGCTGTGCCAGCTGACGCATACGCTCCTCGTCAATCCAACCTTTGCGATAGGCAATGCCCTCCAAGCAACCGACCTTCAGTCCCTGACGCTTCTCGAGCACCTCGATGTAGGTCGATGCCTCGGAGAGAGAATCGAACGTACCCGTGTCGAGCCAGGCAAAGCCACGGCCAAGCGTCTGTACCTTCAACTCGCCATCTTGCAAGAACTTCTGGTTGACGGTCGTTATCTCATACTCGCCCCTTGCACTGGGCTTGATGTTCCTTGCCACGTCAACCACTTTGTTTGGATAGAAATAGAGGCCGACTACAGCATAGTTGCTCTTTGGGTTGGCGGGCTTCTCCTCGATGGAGAGGCAGTTACCCTGCTTGTCGAACTCTGCCACGCCATAGCGTTCAGGGTCGTTCACCCAATAGCCGAACACCGTAGCCTTCTTCTCCTCCTCTGCCGTGCGGACGGCTTCGCGGAGCATGGCACTGAAGCCGTTGCCCTGGAAGATGTTGTCGCCAAGGACAAGACATGCGCAGTCGTCGCCAATGAAATCCGCTCCGATGGTGAAGGCCTGTGCCAATCCGTCGGGCGAGGGCTGCTCGGCGTAGGTGAAGCGCACACCATAATCGCTGCCGTCGCCCAGCAGACGCTTGAAGCCCGGCAAGTCGAAGGGCGTGGAGATAATGAGGATGTCGCGGATGCCCGCCAGCATGAGCGCGCTGATGGGATAGTAGATCATCGGTTTGTCGTAGATAGGCATGAGCTGTTTGCTGATGCCCTTCGTGATGGGATAAAGGCGTGTGCCTGACCCACCGGCAAGAACAATTCCTTTCATGGTTTTATTTATTTTCGTTATGACGTTATAACGGGATTTCGTTATAACGAGAGTTAATTGATTTCATAATCCAGACAAGTCCTGAGGCAAGTGTATGGCCGCACCTTGCCGTCGGCCACTGCCACATGCTCGGGGTGTACGGCGTATGCCTTGAGCGCAGCCTCATCGGTGAAGGTGCTGTCGAGCATGACATCGGCGTTCGACGAGTCGAGCCGTCCATCGACATTGACGGTGATGCTAATCAACCCGGGGATGCGTCCTGCCAAGCCTTCCAGTCCTGTCTTGATGCCTTGCTTCACGTTTTCTTTCTCCTCGGCGGAGAGGTCGTCCTTCAGCCGCCACAATATGATATGCTTTACCATAATATATATATATATAATGTGTACTTAATTGCCGTATGTATGTACGCTAACGCCTTGTGCCGATGGCAGGTAGTTGATACCCCACCAGCACATCTGCAAGCAGAGGAAGCAGAGCACCAGCCACAGCAGAGCTGGACGCACCTCTGCGGGACGACACCTGCGCAGATGGACATAGATGAGGTAGCAGAGCCATGTTGCAGCTGCCCACGTCTCCTTCGGGTCCCAGCTCCAATAGGTGCCCCAAGCCTCCTTTGCCCACAGAGCACCAAAGAGCATACCAATGGTTATGAATGCCAGCCCCACACGTGTCAGGTTGTCGATGGCAGACAAATCCCCATGCTTGCGGAAGAGCTGCCATAGTGCCATCAAGGTGGCAACACCCGTCGTGGCGTAGGCGAACATGTAGATGATGACGTGCGGGGCAAACCAAGGACTTTGCAGGGCAGGCATCATCTCCTTGCTGTGTATCTCTGGCTTCAAGAGGTTGATGCAAATGAAGACGGCGCTGAGCAACGTGCTGAACGAGAGCACCCAGCGATAGTGCCAGCGGCTGTAGGTGACGAGGCCGACAAGCGGCAGGAAGAAGGAATACCACAGCCTTGTCTCGCCCATCGTGCGCAAGGGCGGACGCTCAAGCGAGTGCCACATCAGGGCAATGTATGTGCCGAAGATGAGCAAACCGCCGATGGTCAGCAGATATACTGGCTTCTGCCTTCCGTCACGAAGCGAAAGCACCGCCGCTATTGCCCAACATATCAAAGCAGGCAAAGCAAAGAGCCAAAGGTCATTCCAATCTACCATTTATCCATTTACCATTTAACCATTTACTATTTATCATTTACCATTTAAGTCCTTCCCTTTAGGGGAGGATTTAGGAGAGGCTACCGCCCCTGCCAACAGCATGAAGATGCCGAGATAGACGTAGGGCAGCCAGGGGTCACGCACCAGCTCGAAGACGCTGATGTCGCTCATGCTGCCCTTTGCCTCGTCGTAGCTGTATTGATATATCTTCCAGCCTCGGACGGAGAGAGGCTTGTTGACGCGGATGGTGTCGCGCACCGCAATGCCGCTCTTCGTATAGACTGTCACGTCGGACACATAGCTTAGCCTCGGCTGCTCCTCAATAGAGAAGTCGTGCAGCTCTATTGCGACAGGCAGCTCATGCACCCTGTGCCGGGCATCCATGGCACGCCATTCGGTCTTGCCTTCCTGAACCATCATGCGAAGGCTCTGCATGTCGGCATTGCCGAGGGTGCCTGCCACAAGGGCGATGAAGATGCCGAGGTGATTGAGCAGGAAGGGAACGTTGCGCCACGAGGGGTGGCACAAGCGCGTCATGCACACCATGCCGACGAGCACCATGAGCCATACGTATGAAAGCACGAAAGGCCAGAAGGAGAGCATAGCCGTGATGCCTATAGGCTCCATCGGCACATGGCCCGACGGCACTTGCCTTGTGACACCCATCAGGACGGTCAACATGGCGCACGTCACCATAGCCGGTATGCCTGCCTGAAGCGTTGCCATCCAGCGGAAGAGCTGTACCTTGCCGCGGAGCATGTGCATTGTGGTAATGCCGAGCAACAGCACCGCCAGCACGATGATGTTGGCAGGCCAAGCCATCGTGTCCCAGCGGACAGGACCGACAGCCAATTGCAGTACCATGCCCGCCACTATCAAAGCGGAGCAGACAAGGCCGCCCTCTTTCATTCGCCACGTTTTGCGCATTTTCACTCAATACTTCGCACAAAGATACGAAGAAAATAAGAATAAAGAAAGAAGAATTAAGAATTATTTTGTAACTTTGCAGGCAACTATCAACTCGGAACCATGAAATACGTCAGTTGGAACGTCAACGGCCTTCGCGCTGTTGTGGGGAAGAACTTCAAGGATGTCTTTGCACAACTCGATGCAGACTTCTTTTGTCTGCAAGAGACCAAGATGCAGGCAGGACAGCTCGACCTGAGCTTCCCCGGATACCAGTCCTATTGGAACTATGCAGAGAAGAAAGGCTATTCCGGCACAGCTGTCTTCACCAAGCACACACCTGTTGCCGTGACCTACGGCATGGGCCTCGAAGAGCACGACCACGAGGGGCGCGTCATCACACTCGAGATGGCGGACCACTTTCTGGTGTGCGTCTATACGCCCAACAGTCAGGACGGTCTGTTGCGACTCGGCTACAGGATGCAGTGGGAGGATGCCTTCCGCGACTTCCTTATAAAGCTCGACAAGCAGAAGCCGGTCATCGTGTGCGGCGACATGAATGTGGCACACGAGGAGATTGACCTGAAGAATCCAAAGACGAACCACATGAATGCGGGCTTCACGGACGAGGAGCGCGAGAAGATGACCGTGCTGCTCGGCTCGGGCTTCATCGACACATTCCGCCACTTCTATCCCGATGCTACCGACCGCTACAGCTGGTGGAGCTATCGTTTCCGTGCCAGGGAGAAGAACGTGGGCTGGCGCATCGACTACTTCCTCGTGTCCGAGCGACTTGCCTCACGCTTGCAGTCGGCCGACATCCTCGATAACATCATGGGCAGCGACCATTGTCCCGTCTCGATAATTCTCAATTCATAATTCATAATTCACAATTTTTCATGGCAAACCTGAAAGCTCTTGCCAAGGACACAGCCATCTACGGGCTTTCGAGCATCGTGGGGCGCTTCCTCAACTACCTGCTCGTGCCGCTCTACACGCACTACATGCCCAAGGCTTCGGGCGACTATGGCGTGAGCACGAACATGTATGCGTACACCGCTTTGTTCTTCACCATCCTGACCTTCGGCATGGAGACGACGCTCTTCCGCTTCGCCAACGACGAGCGCGAAAGGCCCGATACGGTCTTCTCCACCGGCTTTGCGATGGTGGGAAGCCTCGCCGCCCTGTTCCTCGTGCTTGTCTTCGGCTTCATCACACCCATTTCGGGCTATCTCGGCTATGCCGAACATCCCGATTACTTGCTGATGATGGCGACTGTTGTTGCCCTGGATGCCTTGCAGGCTCTGCCTTACTGCTACCTCCGCTTCCAGCATCGCCCCATTCGTTTCATGTCGCTGAAGATGCTCTTCATCTTCCTCAACATCGGCCTCAACCTTATTTACTTCGTCCTCCTCGGTAAGACGAGTGTCTTCTATGTCTTCTTCATCAACCTGCTTTGCACAGGCTTCGTCACCCTCTTCTTCATCCCTGACCTGATAAAGATTCATTGGAAGTTCGACGGCAGGCTGCTTCGCAGGATGCTTTCCTACTCGTGGCCGATACTCGTGCTGGGCGTGACGGGCATCCTCAACCAAGTGGCCGACAAGATTCTCTTCCCGAAGGTTTATCCCGATGAGGCGCAGGCGAACGTCGAGCTGGGCGTTTATGGCAGCTGCGTGAAGATAGCGATGATCATGGCGATGATAACCCAAGCGTTCCGTTATGCCTACGAACCCATCGTCTTCGCCAAGTCGAAAGATGCCGACAAGAAGGAGTACTACGCCCTGGGCATGAAGTATTTCATCATCTTCACCCTGCTGGCTTTCCTCGGCGTAATGGGCTGGCTGCCTGTCATACGCCATATGATTGGCGAGGATTACTGGGAGGGATTGCGCGTCATCCCCATCGTGATGGCGGCAGAGATTATGATGGGCATCTACTTCAACCTGTCTTTCTGGTACAAGCTCATTGACAAGACCATCTACGGCGCGCTGTTCTCCCTGGCAGGATGCTTCATGCTCTTTGCCGTCAACCTGTGGGGCATTCCGCAATACAGCTATATGGCTTGCGCCTGGGGCGGTGTGGCAGGCTACGGTACGGCGATGCTCCTGAGCTATTTCGTCGGGCAGCGGCTCTATCCCATCCCCTACCCTCTTCGCTCAATAGCCTTCTACATCATCATTGCTGCCGCGTTCTATTATATGATGACGCTCATCCCGTCGGAGTGGCCCGCATGGCAATACGTCGGCATCAGCACGGTGCTCATCATCGCCTATGCAGCTCTTATCTATAAGAAGGAACTGAGGAAAAGACAACAAGCCTAAGGTAATTGTCAAATTAGGCACGCCTAATTGGGCAATTAGGCACGCCTAAATAGCAAACTAGGCACGTCTAATTGTCGAATTAGGCGTGCCTGGTTTTATATCGCATCAAAGCTATTCCTTCAAGATTATCTTCCTCAAGGCATCCATCAGCTGGTCTGCCAGGCCGATGTTGTAGCCCTGGCGGAACCAAACGACGCGGTTGAACGTGTCGCACAGCATCAGGATGGGCAGCTCTTCGTTACCCTTCGTCAGCTCCTGGATGTGCATTGCCTCGATTGTCTCCGGGTCGGCAACGCCAAAGAGGACGTTTCCGGGCAGGTCGTCGAAATCCTTGCGGTCGAAGTGGTCGTAGTCTTCCTGACTTTGGAAGAGCATCAAGTAGCAATGTTCCCACTGCGAAAAGTGGATATTGGCTGCCTCCATGTCGCGCAGAAGGTGTATGCTTGGCTCGTGATTGCTGCGGATAAGGGCCACCATATAGAAGCCCCGCCCCGTAGTTTCCAGTATCTTCTTGTGGACGCCACGAGCATTGGTGAAGTAATTCTCGCAGTCGAAGTTGCCGATGACATGCAGGTGCTCCTCGTCGGCACGCAGGTGAAGCTGTTCCGTCTGTTGCTGCTGTGCAGCAACGCTAAAGAACTCAAGGTTCGCCCACACACCGCCATTCGCCAATCGTGTACCGCTCACAAGCATGTACTGCCCTGCATCGAGCTGTTCGCCTTCACCGAAAGGATGCTTCCACGTCGTGCCCTCCGGATACTCCAGCACTTTCGGGCGACCGCCCTCGATGCGCGACAGGGCGAAATGCGAGTAGTAGGAAGGATTCTCCTTCACCTGCTGGTCCCCGTAGAAGAGGTACAGAAGCCCCCTCCCTGCTCCCCCTTTTGGGGAGTGCTTTTGTGGAGTATCAAACAGAACTTCTTGCCATTTTACATCTAAGTCAGTAGCACTCCCCCAAAGGGGGAGCGGGGAGGGGGCTTGTACTTCCACTTTGCCCGTCACCTCGTCTATGCGGGCAAAGATGCCTGCGCTGCGGGCCGCTGCCACGAAGAAGATGTCGCGACTGTGGGCATCGCATGTCCGATGCCTCAACACACCGAGCGGACTCATGCAGAGATGCTGCGGGTTGCGCGTGTCGTCCACCGTGATGCTGTCCGTCACCCACTGCACAATGTCCTCCGCCGTCATGCCCTCGAACTTCTGCCGGAGCACCTCGCGACAAGGCGTCAGCCGTTCATTGGCGACGCGAGGTGAAAGAACGTAGTCCTGCCAAAGAGGACTATCGAGGCTAATTGTATGTTTAGCTGCATCTTGTAATACATCGAGTGTAACATCACGGAAGTCTTTTTTAGAGAGCGTCGAAAGGACATCAGTCTTGCCCCCTGCTCCTTGCTCCTTTTCCCTAAACTCAACGATGGTCTGCCAGTTGGCGCGTGCCAGCGCCTCGGGGCTGTCGGGTTCCGCGTTCTGGCAGAAAGCTTGCTTCATATAGGCACCCCGGATGCTGTCTTCCTCGGCGAGGCGTTGACGGTTGGCGCGAACAGCCTCAGGGCTGACATCGGGCTTGTTGTCCTTTCCATATGGCGGCATCAGGTTAAGCTCTAGCGAGGCGGTGTAAGTGCTGTCCTTGTCCATAACGACAGTAACCAGGGCTTCCTTTCCCACGCTCACTTTCTTGAAGCCGAACATGCCGTCCTTGCTTGCCCAGACGATGAGGTCGCCCTTGCCGCAAGTCAACGAAGACTGTCCCTTGGCATCGCTCTTCTTCGAGACGATGGGGTACAGCTCGGCATAGTTGTAGAGACGGTAATCGACCGTCGCACCCTCGACGGGCAGGCTGTCCTTGCCAAGCACGGTCACGATGATGGTGGCTACATCGACATAGTTCTTCGTGACGTTAATCTCCGTATAGCACGCCGTCTTATTCACCACATCTTCGGGTCCCGTGTAATCACCAAAGACCTTCGTGTGCATCAACATGCCTCTGCTGGCCGGCTCGTTAAACCATCCGAGGTTCAGCACCGGCTCTGGTTCGCAGGCACCGAGGAAGTACCACTTGCCATCGACCCAGGCCTCCACCCAGGCATGGTTGTCGTCGGTATGTGCCCAGCGTGGCGTATAGACCTGACGGGCAGGGATGCCGATGGTACGCAGAGCTGTGACGGTGAAGGTGCTCTCCTCTCCGCAACGTCCGATGGCAGAGCGCAGCGTGTTCATAGGCGAGGAGGTGCGGCTGTCGCTGGGCTGGTAGCTGACGTGTTCGTGACACCAATGGTTCACCTCAAGCACAGCGCCGTACATCGTCTTCCCCTTGACGCGCTCCTTCAGCTCGTCGTAATAGACGATGCGGAACGAGTCGAGGTCTTCGTTGTTGACGCGCAGAGGCAGCACGAAGTGCCGCCATTCCCTGCCGGGCACCTTCTCGCCCCAGGGCATCTCGCGTCTCGCCTTCAAGGCAACCTCGATGTTGGCTTCCCAGAACTCGCGAGGGTA
The DNA here is from genome assembly GCA_017541265.1 of Bacteroidaceae bacterium. Classification (GTDB taxonomy): domain Bacteria; phylum Bacteroidota; class Bacteroidia; order Bacteroidales; family Bacteroidaceae; genus Physcousia. Next base: position 40,674 of record JAFXZK010000056.1, read on the forward strand.
GTCCACGCTGTCAGGCAGGGGCATTCCGGCATACAGGAAGTCCAGTGCATCCTGCACCTCTTGCCTGCGGCTGTCTGTGCAAGCCGTCAGGGCACAAATAAAAGCAAAAAGCCCCACAATGAGGGCTTCCTGCAATAGCTTTCTTCTGTTATTCTGCATACATATCTACGATAAGTTCGCCAAAGAGGGTGTTGGCCCAAGCAAACCAAGAACGGGTGAAGTCCGCAGCGTCGTCCTTGTTGAAGGACTCGTGCATGAAGCCTGTGCCGCCGTCGGTCTTGAGGATTTGCTGTACGCACCATTCCTTCTCGGCGCGGTCATTTGTGGTAAAGGCTTTCATCACCAGACTCATGGGCCAAGGCTTGTTGAGGCCGCAATGGGGACCGCCTATGCCTTCGCCTGCCTTGCCCTTGAAGAAGTAAGGATTGTCCTCGCTCCATACGAACTTGCGCGTGTTCTGATAGATGGGGTCGTCGATGGCGACGTCGGTCAGGTAGGGCAGGCACAGCAGGCTGGGCGCGTTGCTGTCGTCCATCAGGAGGGCTGAGCCGTAGCCGTCCACCTCGAAGGCATAAATCTTTCCATATTTGGGATGTTCCACAACGGCGTACTTCTCCAGAGCCTCTTCCACCTGGGTTGCCATGCGGCGGCAGTCGCTGGCCAGGCCGTACTCCTTGTTCACATCGTTCAGGATGATGGCAGCCTTGCGCAATACGCTCACGGCAAAGAAGTTGCTGGGCACGAGGTAGGGGAAGATGGTGCTGTCGTCGCTGGGACGGAAGGCACTGGCTATCAGTCCGCAGGGCTTGCCGGGATGGCCGTAGCCTCGGTTGGAGCGTGTGTCGTGCAAAGCCTCTGTCTTGCGTGTGAAGCGATAGTTTGTGATGGGGCCGTTCCAGTTCTGTTGGTCCTGGAAGACGTGCAGTATCTCGCGGATGGCCTGAATCCACTTCTCGTCGAAGATGCTGGTATCGCCCGTCTTCTGCCAATACGCGTATGCAAGGCGCAAAGGATAGCAGAGGGAGTCAATCTCGTACTTGCGCTCGTGCAGTTCCTTCTTCATCTTGGTATTGTCAGTCATCCAGTGACCATTCTCAATGGCTTTGATGTTGAAGGCATTGGCGTAGGGGTCGATAAGGATGCAAGCTAACTGCCGACGGATGACGCCACGAATGAGGTGGCGCAGCGGCTCGTCCTGGTTCACATAGCGGAGGTAGGGCCACACCTGTGCAGCACTGTCGCGCAACCACATGGCCTCGATGTCGCCAGTGATGACGAAAGTGTCATCGTCGCCGCTCTCGTTGCTGTACCACACGGTCGTGTCGAGCGTGTTGGGGAAGCAGTTGACGAACATCCAGTAGAGCTTGGGGTCGATGGCCGAAAGCTTCTGCTTGAGGTCGATGATTTGCTTCTCGATGGCCTCGCTGCGGAAGAGACGCTTCTCGGGCGCAGGGCGCAGATCTTTGATGGTGCTCTGAACTGCCACCTCCTGCTTCTTCGCAGGCTCGGGGATGAAAGGTGCTGCCACAGCACTTGCCGGGACAGCCAAAAGGAGGGAAATGATAAGCTTTTTCATTGTTATTTCGTTGTTTCGTTATTCCATTTCTCGTTATATCGTTATTCCGTTATCTCGTTATAACGCAATGTTCGTTATGACGTTATTACGTTATTTCGTTATGACGATTCTCCCCTCTCCCACAGGAGAGGGGTCGGGGGTGAGGCTTTTATTTTGTCATGTAAACATCCAGCACACCACCTGACATGATTTGCTCATGGGTAATGGTGGTGCCTTTCAGCTGCTTGCCGTTCAGCACATACTTCTTCACATAGATGGCCTTGTCGCTGCCGCCGTGGGTGCGAATGGTGAAGGTCTTGCCGTCGCGAACGGGGATGACAGCTTCCTCCACGATGGGCGAACCGAGCTGATAGACACCGCCGCAAGGCTCTACCTGATAGAAGCCGAGGGCGGACATGATGTACCATGCGGACATCTGGCCAGCGTCCTCGTTGCCACACACGCCTGCGGGCTGGTCGGTGTAGAGTTCGTCCATGACCTGACGAATCCACTTCTGTGCCTTGCGGGGCTGGCCTACATAGTTATACATGTATAATATGTGGTGGCTGGGTTCGTTGCCGTGGGCATACTGACCAATGAGGCCGGAGATGTCGGGAGCTGCGCCCTCGCCCAAGTCGCTGCTGGCCGAGAGCAGGTCGTCGAGGCGCTGGTCGAGAGCCTTGTCGCCGCCCATCACCTCTGCCAAGCCCTTCACGTCGTGAGGAACAAGGAAAGTGTACTGCCAAGGGTTGCCCTCGGTGTAGTCGCGCGTCTGCTGGTTGGGGTTGAAGTTCGGGGGCAGCGGACGGAACTCGCCCTTCATATCGAGAGCACGCATCACGTTGACACGGCGGTCGTAGAGCCGCTTGTAGTTCATGCTCAGCTCGTAGAATCGGATGCTGTCCTCCTTGTGACCGAGTTTGCCAGCCAGCTGTGCGGCAGCCCAGGCTGCGATGTAGTACTCCATGCTCTTGCCGACAACCTCGCTCTCGCGGCCGTCGTAGGGCAGGTAGCCAAGCTCCGCCAGATAGTCCTTGCCGCGCAGGGGCACTCGACGCACCTTGGCATATTCCGTGGGAAGCATACTGGCGCAGACAGCCTCGTACGCCTCGTCGATGTCGATGTCGCCAGCCTCACCCTTCAGGATGATGTCGGCCAGCACAGGCACGGCAGGCTCACCTACCATACAATAGGTGTCGTTGCTCACCAAGTGCCATACGGGCAGCTCGCCCCACTCGCGGTATATGGCAAGCATCGTCTTGGCATAGTCGCGCATACGGTCTGGCATGATGATGGTGGCCAGCGGATGAGCAGCGCGGTAGGTATCCCAAAGGCTCCACGTCGTGAGCGTCGTGTAGTCGGCGCCACGATGCACCTTGAAGTCCGCGCCCATATAGTCGCCCGTCACGTCGCACCATATCTGCGGGTCGATCATGTAGTGGTACATGGCGGTGTAGAAGATGGTGCGCTCACGCTCTGTGCGGAACGTCGCCTTGACGCGCGAGAGCTGCAGATTCCAAGCCTCGGCAGCTGCCTCCGCAACAGCCTCGAAGTCCCAGGCATTGCCCAGCTCGACGTTCATGTTGAGGATGGCATTGACCTCGCTTGTGGGCGAAAGCGCCACCTTTACCATCACCTTGTCGCCCGGATCGACCTCGAAGGTGGCCTGTCCGTACTTGGCATCCAAACCTGCGCACAGCCAGTGGTGCATGGGCTTGCTGAACTTCATGCAGAAATAGACAATCTGGTCGTTTGCCCAGCCATGGCTGCGGCGGTAGCCCACCAGCGTATAGTCGTCGATAGGGATGACACGTGTGTCGCGTGCCTCGTCGCCGATGGTGTTCTCCAGGTCAATAATGATGCGGGCGTTGTTGCTGCCCTTTGGGAAAGTGAAGCGATAGAGGGCGGTGCGCTCCGTGGCGGTCATCTCGCACATGATGCTGAAACGGTCCAACAGGACGCTGTAGTAGCCGGGCACAGCCGTCTCCGTCTCATGGCGGTATTCGCTGGCAATGCCTTCGCGGGAGAGTTCCAGATCACCGTAGGCAGGCATCAGGCCGATGTCGCCCAGGTCGCCGCAGCCGCAGCCGCTCAGGTGCATCTGTGCAAAGCCGATGATTTTCTTGCCACTCTCATGGTAGCCGGAGCACCAGTCCCAGCCCGTCTCAATCTGGTTGGGGCCGGCATTCACCATGCCGAAAGGCACGCTGGCGCCCATGAAGACATGTCCGTGGTCGCCCGTACCGATACGGGGGTCAACATACTGTCCGAGATTCTCGGTTGCATTAGCATCAAGGCGTGCTTCTGATGCACGGTCTTCGGCCTGTGCCGTAGCGGCAAACAGCAGGCCGAGAAGAAGGAATTTCGTTTTCATTGTTCAGCTCATTTAATTGCAAATTTGGGTACAAAGATACGAATAAAAGCCGTAAACCGCAAGCCCTCCGCAGAAATTCTTCGACCGGAGGAGCTTTTTCCTTTGCTTTTTTCCCATCAGCCAGCATCACGCATCAGCATCCGCAATGCAGAAAACCCTTTACATCAAAACCGGCAGGACGCAGGGCTTCCGGAGCGCACCGCGTGCCACTTCCGTCATAAGAGCGTGGAGTTATCGTCATAAGTCCCTGTACTTATCACCATAAGTCCCTGTACTTATCTCCCGAAATCCACGCTCTTTTTGCCCCGATTCTTTGTTCCGTTTGACAGCACACCACTCTGTCATGACACTTTCTTAACGCTTCCCTCTCAAACACGCCATCCTAATCCACTGATTACCAGCACAGATTCGATTTAAGCCCATTTCTTTCCTTTTCCGGCCTTACACACCACCGCGTCCACGAAAAGCCGTCAGAGAGAGGCGTGTTACGAAAAATCCTGACACACACAAACAAAAAAACCGCTCCATCCTTCACGGACGAAGCGGCTTCATTATTGCAATTTAGAACCGCACATTAAAAGTGCGCCTTGGTGCTAAAGCATCCTAGAATTATTATTCTTGAGCTTCTTCGGCAGGAGCTGCAGTCTCTGCGACTTCTGCTGCGGGTGCCTCGGCTGCGGCGGGAGCGGACGCTTTCTTTGAAGAGCGGCGTGTACGCTTTGCCTTCTTCGCTGTCTTCAGCATGTTCTCATCGAAGTCAACAAGCTCGATGAAGCACATGGGAGCGGCATCGCTGGCACGGAAACCGGTCTTGATGATGCGGGTGTAACCGCCGGGACGGTCGGCAACCTTCTCGGAGATTACCTTGAACAGTTCTGTGACAGCGTGCTTGTCCTGCAGATAGCTGAACACAACGCGACGCGAATTGGTAGTGTCCTCCTTCGACTTTGTGATGAGAGGCTCTACATACTTCTTCAAGGCCTTTGCCTTGGCGAGGGTCGTAGTGATTCTTTTGTGCATGATCAGGGAAATGGCCATGTTGCTCAACATTGCTGCCCTGTGGGATGCAGTACGACCCAGATGGTTGAATTTCTTATTATGTCTCATGACTTTTTATTCTTTATCTAATTTGTACTTAGAAATATCGGTTCCAAACGACAG
>JAFXZK010000057.1 GCA_017541265.1 Bacteroidaceae bacterium
ACCGCAAACGAGAGACTTCTCAGGTACCGATGCAGTAATTTCCTCGAAGGTACCTATAATCTTGTGTCTTTGGCCCGGTGTTGTGGGCTTGAATTTACGTACTGCCATCTTCTATTAAATGTTGCTATAAAAATCAATAACGTCGCCTTCCTTGAGGGTTACGATTGCCTTCTTGAAAGCGTTGGTGCGTCCCTTGATAAGACCGGAACGGGTGTAACGGCTCTTGTTCTTGCCGCCATAGACGCAGGTATTGACGTCGGTGACGGTGACGTTGTACAATGCCTCCACTTCCTTCTTAATCTCAATCTTGTTAGCTTCGGGACGAACAATGAAGCCGAACTTGTTCTGCTTCTCAGTAATCGCGGTCATCTTCTCAGTGACCAGAGGTTTAACTATATATCCCATAATTTGTTTCGGCTACTTATTTGGTTAAGTTTCCTTCGATGACAGCGAGAGCGCCCTCAGCTACTACCATGACATCTGCATTCAAAACCTTGTAAGTATTGAGTGCATTTGCAGGCATTACCTGAACGCGTTCGATGTTTCGAGCTGACAAATATACGACTTTATCCGCACCTGGCAAAACAAAGAGGGCTTTCTTGTCTGAAACTTTAAGATTATTTAAGATTTCAACCATTGCTTTCGTCTTGGGAGCATCGAAAGTGAAGTCCTCCACAACCATCAGGGCATTCTCCTGAACCTTGTATGCGAGGGCAGACTTGCGGGCAAGCTGACGAACTTTCTTGTTGAGCTTGAAACTATAGTCGCGAGGCTTGGGACCGAACACACGGCCGCCGCCTACGAGTACGGGAGAGTTGATGTCACCGCGACGTGCACCGCCACCACCTTTCTGGCGGCCGAGCTTGCGGGTTGAGCCGCTGACTTCACTTCTTTCCTTTGACTTGGCAGTTCCCTGGCGCTGGTTGGCCATGAGGAGCTTCACGTCGAGATAAATAGCGTGGTCGTTTGGCTCAATAGCGTAAATGGCATCATTGAGAGCGACCTTGCGTCCTGTCTCCTGACCTTTGATATTTAATACACTTACTTCCATCACTTCAAAACGCTTACGATTGAACCTTTGAATCCGGGAACACTACCCTTGATGAGAAGGAGGTTGTGTTCGGGAATCACCTTTAACACTTGCAGGTTGTGTGTCGTCACACGATCACATCCCATCTGACCGCCCATGCGCATTCCCTTGAAGACTTTTGCGGGATATGAGCAGGCACCGATGGAACCTGGCTTACGAAGACGGTCGTCCTGACCGTGAGTAGTCTGGCCGACACCGCCGAAGCCATGACGCTTTACTACGCCCTGGAAACCACGACCCTTGGAGGTTGCGATTACATCAACGAATGTGCTGTCTGCGAACAGGTCAACGGTGATAGTATCACCCAGGTTGAGTTCCTGCTCGAAACCTGTGAACTCGGCCAAGTGTCTCTTGGGAGTTACTCCTGCCTTCTTGAAGTGGCCCATGAGAGGAGCAGTGGTGTTCTTCTCCTTGGCATCTTCAAAACCGAGCTGGACAGCGTTATAGCCATCCTTCTCTACGCTTTTAATCTGAGTAACAACACAAGGACCCAATTCGATAACAGTGCATGGTACATTCTTACCCTCGGCACTGAAAACGGAAGTCATTCCGATTTTCTTTCCTAATAATCCTGGCATTTCTGTTGTTATTAATTAATATAATGTATAAAATAAATAATGTGTACTATGCTATGCTATTACACCTTAATCTCCACTTCCACGCCGCTGGGAAGCTCGAGCTTCATGAGGGCGTCAATGGTCTTCTCGCTGGAGCTGTGGATGTCAACGAGGCGCTTGTAGCTGCTCAACTCGAACTGCTCACGGCTCTTCTTGTTGACGAACGTAGAACGGTTGACGGTGAAGATTCTCTTGCGTGTGGGCAGGGGAATCGGGCCGCTTACTACTGCTCCTGTTTCCTTTACTGTCTTAACAATCCTCTCTGCGGACTTGTCGACCAGGTTGTGGTCGTAAGACTTCAGTTTGATTCTAATCTTTGGACTCATCTTTGTAATTTACGATTTAACTATTTACAATTTACAATTTATTTTTTGTTGCCGCTGAAGAGTCATTTGCTCAACGGCAACTTCTGTTTATACCAGATCTACACGGCCTCCTATCTCTTCGAGTACTGTCTTGGCGATACCTGCGCTTACGGGAGCGTGGTGGTCGTAGGTCATTGAGCTGGTAGCGCGACCGGAGGTGATGGTACGCAGGGCAGTGACATAGCCGAACATCTCTGCCAGGGGAACCATAGCCTTCACCAGACGTGCACCGGTGCGAGTGGAATCCATTCCCTCCACCTGGCCGCGACGCTTGTTGAGGTCGCCGATTACGTCGCCCATGTTCTCTTCCGGAGTAACAACTTCCAGTTTCATCATAGGCTCCATGAGAACGGGCTTTGCCTTTGCGCAGCAGGCCTTGTAAGCCATCTGGGCTGCAAGCTCTAACGAGAGCTGGTCGGAGTCAACGGGATGGAAGCTGCCATCCACGAGTTCCACCTTCAGGCTGTCCATGGGGAAGCCGCCGAGCACACCATTCTTCATGGCTACCTCGAAGCCCTTCTGGACGCTGGGGATGAACTCCTTGGGGATGTTGCCGCCAGTCACGCTGTTGATGAACTGCAGACCGCCCTGAGTGAAGTCGGGATCGACAGGACCTACATTGACGATGATGTCGGCGAACTTGCCGCGACCACCCGACTGTTTCTTGTAAACCTCGCGGTGGTTGACGGTTGTCGTGATGGCCTCCTTGTAGTTGACCTGGGGCTTGCCCTGATTGCACTCTACCTTGAACTCGCGCTTCAGACGGTCGATGATGATATCGAGGTGAAGCTCACCCATGCCGCTGATGACGGTCTGGCCGCTCTGCTCGTCGGTGCGAACAGTGAAGGTCGGGTCTTCTTCAGCAAGCTTGGCAAGTCCGTTGCTGAGCTTGTCAAGGTCCTTTTGCGTCTTGGGCTCTACGGCGACACCAATAACGGGATCGGGGAAGTCCATCGACTCGAGGGTGATGGGAGCACTCTCGTCGGTGAGGGTATCGCCGGTGTGAATGTCCTTGAAGCCGACACCTGCGCCGATGTCGCCAGCGCTGATGCAGTCAACGGGGTTCTGGTGGTTGGAGTGCATCTGGAACAGACGGCTCACACGTTCCTTCTTGCCGGAGCGGACATTATAGATGTAAGAGCCAGCTTCCACCTTACCGCTGTAAACGCGGAAGAAGGTCAGACGGCCCACATAGGGGTCGGTGGCAATCTTGAAGGCGAGGGCAGCTGTCTTCTCGTCCTCACTGGGCTGACGGGTCTCAGTCTCGCCGGTCTCGGGGTTGACGCCTTCGATAGCGGGCGTGTCCAGAGGTGAGGGAAGGAACATGCAGACGTAGTCGAGCAGCGTCTGTACGCCCTTGTTCTTGAACGAAGAGCCGCAGGTCATGGGCACGATGTTCAGAGCAAGAGTTCCCTTGCGGATAGCAGCGATGATTTCCTCTGTGGTTACAGAGTCGGGATCATCAAAATACTTCTCCATCAAGGTCTCGTCCTGTTCGGCAGCAGCCTCGACGAGCTTGGCACGCCATTCGTCGCATTCCTCCTTCATGTCGGCGGGAATGTCCTCAATGTCGTACTCGGCGCCCATCGTCTCGTCGTGCCACAGGATAGCTTTCATCCTGATCAGGTCAACGATGCCTTTGAAGTTCTCCTCGCAACCGATGGGCAATGCCACAACAACAGGATTTGCACCCAAGACGTCCTTCATCTGGCGAACGACCTCGAAGAAGTCGGCACCAGAGCGGTCCATCTTATTGACGTAACCCATACGGGGCACATTGTACTTGTCAGCCTGACGCCACACGGTCTCGGACTGAGGCTCTACGCCGCCCACTGCACAGTAGGTGGCAACGGCTCCGTCGAGCACACGCAGAGAGCGTTCCACTTCTGCGGTGAAATCGACGTGTCCTGGAGTGTCGATCAGGTTGAACTTGTACTTCTGTCCGCCATAGTTCCAGTATGCTGTAGTAGCAGCGGAAGTGATGGTGATGCCACGCTCCTGCTCCTGCTCCATCCAGTCCATAGTGGCGCCGCCCTCGTGTACCTCGCCGATTTTGTGTGTCTTACCGGTGTAGAAGAGGATACGCTCGGAGGTCGTTGTCTTGCCGGCATCAATATGGGCCATGATACCGAAGTTACGTGTCAAATGTAAATCTTGCTTTGCCATTGTTTGTTAGAAGCGGAAGTGTGCGAATGCGCGGTTAGCTTCGGCCATGCGGTGCATGTCCTCCTTGCGCTTGTAGGCGCCGCCCTGCTCATTGTAGGCGTCCATAATCTCGGCTGCCAGCTTGTCAGCCATTGTCTTGCCGCCGCGCTTGCGGGCATACTGGATCATGTTCTTCATGCAGATGCTCTCCTTGCGGTCGGGACGAATCTCAGTGGGAACCTGGAATGTGGCGCCACCGATACGGCGGCTCTTTACTTCGACCTGAGGAGTAATCTTGTCGAGGGCTTCCTTCCAAATGGTGAGGGGATCCTTCTCCTCGCTTGCCATCTTGGTCTTTACAATCTCAAGAGCATTGTAGAAAATTTCATAAGAAATGCTCTTCTTGCCGTCATACATCAAATGGTTGACGAACTTGGACACCTTCACGTCGCCGAACACGGGATCGGGAAGGATGACTCTCTTTTTAGGTTTTGCTTTACGCATTGTTTTGTTTGTTTTTTGTTTAGGGTTGTTGTTCGTGTTCTTCAACGCCTCCACTGGGTCATTTACTCAACCTTAGTCACAAGCCAAAACGGGGTTAATTACTTTTTCTTGGGACGCTTTGCTCCGTACTTTGAGCGGCGCTGGGTGCGGTTTGCCACGCCAGCGGTGTCAAGCGTACCGCGAACGATGTGATAACGTACGCCGGGGAGGTCTTTCACACGACCGCCGCGCACCAGCACGATGCTGTGCTCCTGCAGGTTGTGTCCCTCGCCGGGGATGTAGCTGTTCACTTCCTTAGAGTTTGTTAAACGCACGCGAGCGACCTTGCGCATCGCGGAATTAGGCTTCTTGGGTGTTGTGGTGTAGACACGGACACAAACGCCACGCCTCTGCGGACAGTTGTCCAGAGCGGGGCTTTTGCTCTTGTCTTCCAACACCGTACGGCCTTTTCTGACCAATTGTTGAATTGTAGGCATTGTTTTGTTTGTTTTATTATTATATATATTATGTATTATAATCTAATTATGTATGAAACAACCCTATTTGGGCTAATCGGCGTGCAAAGGTACGGCTTTTTATTGAAATGGCAATCATCCACGCTAACAAAATGTGCCCAAACAGGTCAAAAAGGCACACTTTTAAGTTTATTTAACATAACAAGAATGCCAACAGGACAAATCTTGCCTCAAAAACTCACAAAGGAAACGAGACGAAACTGGCACTTTCCGACGCCTATTTTTTCCGACACCCGTCAGTCCTCCTAAAAAATTTTATGGGAGGACTGGAGTCCCACCGTGGTGGGACTGCAGTTTTTCCACGGAAGGACTCGAGTCCCACCGCGGTGGGACTCGAGTTTTCCCATAAGGTGTTTTTTTCGGTACTCGCGGGTCACCTGCAGCGAACAGGCTGTTATGTCAATATCACATACCTTTTCCTCATGTTCTTCAAGTCTTTTCCACTGAGAATTTGGAGGGAAACGATAAAAGTCGTATCTTTGCCGACGGAAACCACACAAAAAGGTGGTCACTATGGCAAAAAGTCGTACTTTTGCATAAAACACGAAAGACTATGTGTGCATCTACGCTTAGGGAGAGATACGTCAACTTTTACACCGATTTCGCCTTCAAGAAGCTCTTCGGCACGGAAATAAACAAGGAGCTGCTCATCAGCTTCCTCAACGCCTTGCTGCAAGGACGCGAGGAGATAACCGACCTCACCTACCTGAATACCGAACAGTTGGGAATGACAGAGGCGGAGCGCAAGGCCGTGTTCGACGTCTATTGCAAGACGACAACGGGGGAACGCATCCTCATCGAGATGCAGAAGGCCGAGCAGCAGTACTTCAAGGACCGGAGCATCTTCTACAGCACCTTCCCCATACGCGAGCAGGCGCAGAAGGGCAACTGGGACTACCGCCTCAACCGGGTCTACACCATCGGCGTGCTGAACTTCTCCTTCGACGATGACGACCCCGAATACTTCCACCATGAGGTGCAGCTCATGGACACGCTGACGCACAAGGTGTTCTACGACAAGCTGACCTACATCTACCTCGAGATGCCGAAGTTCGTCAAGAAGGAGGAGGAACTGGTGACGCTCTTCGACAAGTGGCTCTATGCCATCCGCAACCTGGCAACTCTGATGGAACGCCCAGCCGCCTTGCAGGAAGCCGTGTTCACCCGCCTCTTCGATCAGGCGGAGATAGCCAAGTTCAACCCGCAGGACCGCATGAACTACGAAGAGAGCCTCAAGGACTACCGCGACATGTACAGCGTGATGAAGACGCAGTTGGAAAAAGGAAGAGCCGAAGGACGGGCCGAAGAGAAGTTAGCCAATGCCCGCGCCTTGAAAGACAATGGTGTTCCATTGGATGTCATTGCCCGAAGCCTCGGCCTCAACGACGAACAGATGAAGGAACTGTAGCACCCCCACTTCCGCTTCAAATCACAGCAGACAAAAGGCATCCCCTTTCGCCCGCCTCGGGCTACCCGGGGATGCCTTTCCGCTTGTTCTATGTTCCTTTTGGGGAAGGATGCACTAAATTCTGGTCCGTGACTACAATCGAGCCTTGCCGCTTAAGCATGCAAGAATTACGGACACACGGCGCGCACAGACAGGCCGTAGTAGCGGTGCAAGTAGTAGTCCCAGCCCCAGCCTTCGGAATCTAAGAGCAGGTCGTATGCGCCGTAGCTGCCGTACGGGTAGAGCGAACTGGACCAATAATAGCCGCCGCCGCCCGCATAGTTGAGCTCGCCGTTCCAGCGGCTGCCCGCAGCGGGAAGGAATACTTGGCCTCCGCTCGGCCCGGTCACTAAAATGCCGTTCACACCGTTCTGCTGCGTCCACTGGCGGGAGCATTTGTTGATGAGTTCCTGCTGCTGTGCGGTTGAAGGCATACGCCAAGGAACACCCATGCTGACATGGGCGACATCATAGCTCGTGCCTGCTATGTCAGAGCCGATGTCGACACATTTGTTCCATGAACTGCCATAGGCGTATGTATCCCAATTATAGACGCTCTTCTCGCTTGTCTCGCCCCAGGCGTAGTAGCCGCCGTAGCCTTCCGGCGTGCTCGCGCCCACGTTGCAGCAGCACCACATCGTGCCAGATGGCAAGCCGAGGTCGATTGCATGGGGATGATTGTCGTCGGGACAAGTCAGAAAGCCTGTACCTCCCCCTGCTTTAGACACCGTCACCCGGCACTCGGCTTTCACGCCGCTGCCGTCCGTGGCGGTCGCTGTTATAACTGCCTCGCCTGCAGCAATAGCCGTCACCAAACCCTTTCCATCAACAGAAGCAACATTGGATTCACTGCTCGACCATGCTATGGTTTTGTCATCGGCATCGACAGGATAGACGGTAGCCGTCAACTGATAAGTCTCGTTTTCTTTAAGTTCCAGCGTCTCCTGCGATAGATATATGTCAGTCGCAAGATAAACGAATTGTACGCTGTCCACTTCGCTAATTCTGAACAGCTCGAATCTGGTGCCAGACCATACTTTAATGAAGTTTTGTGCACCTGTTGTCTGCAAGCCCGCCACCATTAGGAGAAGGGTTGCAATCATACTCTTTACATTCATAGCGTTTTGATTTATAAGGATCGTTTATCTGTGTGCAGAGGCGAGGTACTGATTATGTGCTACCGCTTTTGGCTGTACTGGCGGAGGCCCTTTTCGAGGAAGCTGCGGTAGGCGGCTACGTCCTCGTTGTAGGAATAGGAGCCTGTGAGGGGATGTCCGTCGTTATCGAGCAGGACATAGAAGGGCTGGGCGTTGGCTCCGAACTTGCTGCGCTGCAGGTAGCTCCAGCGGTCGCCCACGGTGCGGAGGGTCACGTCTGCACCATTCTCCCTGACGGTCATCTTCTCCGGCAGCGGTGTCTTCTCATCGACGTAAAGGGTAATGAGCACGTACTTTTCCCTCATCAGGCCGGCCACCTGCGGGTCGGTCCACACTGCGGCCTCCATCTTGCGGCAGTTCACACATCCGTAGCCGGTGAAGTCAAGCATGACCGGCATCTTGTGAGCCGCAGCGTATTGCATACCTTCGTCGTAGTCGTTGAAGTGCGCCTCTACACTCTCCTCTCCAAGGCGGAAGTCCTGCGTCTGCATGGGGGGAGCGAAGGCGCTGACCGCCTTGCAGGGTGCGCCCCAAAGGCCCGGCACCATGTAGAGGGCGAAGGCAAAGGCGATGAGCGCAAGGAAATAGCGCGTCACGCTGGTTCGCGGGCGCTGGACGACCTCGCCCATCTCGTCGTACTCGTCCTCGTCGTGCGGGAAGCGAATCCACCCAATGAGGTACGCGCCCATCGAGGCAAAGATGACAATCCACAGGCACAGGAACACCTCCCTGTCCATCAGGTGCCAGCCGTAGGCGAGGTCGGCCACACTGAAGAATTTCAGGGCGAAGGCTATCTCCAAGAGACCGAGGCAGACCTTGATGCAGTTCATCCAGTTGCCGCTCTTGGGCATCGTCTTGAGCCAGGCCGGGAACATGGCAAAGAGGGTGAAGGGCAGGGCGAGAGCCAACGCGAAGCCCAGCATTCCGATGGTCGGAGCGAGAAGAGAGCCGGTCGTGCTGACCTCGACGAGCAGGAAACCGATAATCGGGCCTGTGCAGGAGAAGCTGACGAGGCTCAGGGTGAATGCCATGAGGAAGATGCTCAAAAGGCCTGTCGTCGAACTCGACTTCTTATCTACAGCGTTTGTCCATCTGCTTGGGAGCGTTATTTCGAAGCCTCCGAGGAAGCTTGCGCCGAAGACGAGGAGCATGAGGCAGAAGAAGATGTTGAAGACGGCGTTGGTGCTGAGGGCGTTCAACGCGCTGGCACCGAAGACAATCGTCACGAAAAGTCCCAGCAGGACGTAGATGACGACGATGCTGATGCCGTAGGTGATGGCATCACGGATGCCCTTTCGCTTGTCCTCGGCACGCTTCAGGAAGAAGCTCACCGTCATAGGAATGATGGGCCAGACGCAAGGCGTGAGCAAAGCGATAAGGCCGCCAAGGATGCCGAGCAGGAAGACACCCCACAGGCTCCTGTCCGTAGTTTGCGTTCCAGTCTCGAAAGCCTTGAGTTCATCTATGACGGGAGCCCAAGCCTCTCCCCCTTCCCCTCCCCTAAAGGGAAGGGGAGAAACGGTGTCTTGAACTAAGCTGTCGGAGTTTTCGGAGAGTTCCGAGTTCTCAGAAGACTCTGAATCATCTAAGGATTCTGAAGGCTTCGAGGGTTCTGCTTTCTGCAAGTTCTTCCCTTTAGGGGAGGATTTAGGAGAGGCTGTGCCTTTGAAGCTGAACTCCACGTTAGTAGGCGGGATGCAGTTCTCGTCGTTGCAGGCGCCATAGGTCAGGTAGCCGGCGACTTCATATTCTGGCTCTGTGATGGTGAACCGCTGCACGAACGACGCCGTGCCCTCCATGAAGCTGACCTCCATGCCGAACATCTCGTCCATTGCCCGCTGCACCTTGCCGGTGGCGCGAAGCTTGCCGTCGGGCTTCACGCCCTTTTGCTTCTCCAGAGTCAGTTCGGCGCGAGTGGGTCCGCCGTCGGCGATGTCCGGGCCATAGACGTGCCAGCCCTCATCCACCGAGCCTTGGAAGACAATCTCCAGGACGTCGTCAGAGACCTTCTTCTGCGAAGCTTTGATGTTGACGGGGTTGTGGAACTGCGCCAAAGCGACCGCCGTGGAATATACAAACGCGAATAATAATGTAAGGAGAGAGGATATACGCTTCATCTTGCCATTTGTTATATTTTGGTATGCAAAGGTACGAAAAAGAATGAAGAAAACAGCAAAATCACCTAACTATTGGCATCATTTTCCTGCAAATAATTTGTTTGCAACAAAAAAAAGAGTAAATTTGCAGGGAATAACAAGAAGAAATGCACAAAACCTAAACTAAATACCAACTAAACTAACAAACACACTACTATGAAGAAAGGACTACTTTCGACGCTCCTGCTTGCCTTGATTGGCCTGGCAGGAAGCAATGTGACCATTATGGCTCAAACACCTGAGCCTGTTGGCTCGAACGAGGTCATGGAGATTGCCACGGCCGAGGACTTAAACACCTTCGCACAGCGCATCGAGTTTGGCGAAGTGTTGGACGGCTTGCTGACTGCCGACATCGACCTCAGCACAAGCGACTATCCCGACCTGATGATTGGCGTAGAGGATAACAAGTTCACCGGCACGTTCGACGGTCAGGGACACACCATTACCTACCATTATGAACTGGTCACAGAGAAGTGGCGCGGCCTCTTTGCCTTTGTCGACGGCGCAACCATACGCAACCTCATTGTCAAGGGAAGTGTCGTTTCGACGAACATCCACTACGGCGCACTCATCGGACGTGGCGACGGCACGATATTTGTGGAGAACGTGGTGACAAATGTTGACGTTACAGGACAGATAGGCAGCATTACTGGCGACGCAGGCATGATTGGTGCCAACTACGCAGACATCACCTTCAACAACTGCGCCGTGCTCGGCCCGTTGGGCTACCCGGGCAGTTCTATGTACAGTCCCTACTCTGGCTGGTCGAACGGCAGCAGCAAGACAACGCTGAACAACTGCTACGCCGCCAGCTACTTCAAGGAAGGCACAGGAATCGACAGCAACAGCGCCACCCTGTCACATGCGGGTGGTCCCTGCGTCTTCAACAACTGCTATTACCTTAACTACATTGACAAGCAGCAAGGCACACAGGTCACCGAAGAGCAGATTGCCAACGGCTCGCTCTGCTACAAGCTCAACGGCGACCAAACAGACATCGTCTGGACACAGACCATTGGTGTTGACGAGTTCCCAATGCCTAATCCCGCAGGCAAGCGCGTCTATGCATCAGGCACCTGCCGTTGCGACGGTGCGGAGCTGGAAAGTTCGCCGCTCACCTATACCAATACGGAGAGCTATCCTGTGATACCTGACCATCAGTTCAGCAGCGACGGCATCTGTACCGTTTGTGGTATGGCTGACCCCAATGCTGTACAGCAGGACGAGAACGGCTTCTATCTCATCGCCAATGCCGACCAACTGTATTGGCTTAACCTGAAGGTTCAAGAGAGCGATGCCGAGCTGAAGGCGCTCCTGACCGATGACATCGACCTCTACGACGGCATCGACCCAGACCTGATGATAGGTACAGAAGCCAAACCATTCACTGGCATCTTCGACGGTGGCGGACACACCATTACATACGACTATGCCTCAGTAGCAGAGAAGTGGCGTGGCCTCTTCGCCTTTGTCAAGGATGCCACCATACGCAACCTCCGCGTCGAAGGTAGCGCATATGTGACGAACATTCACTACGGTGCCCTCATCGGACGTGGCGATGGCACAATCCTCGTGGAGAACGTCGTAACGAACGTTGACATCACAGGACAACGCAGCGGTGTGACTGGCGACGCAGGCATGATTGGTGCCAACTACGCAGACATCACCTTCAACAACTGCGCAACGCTCGGCGAGATGGGCTACGA
The DNA here is from genome assembly GCA_017541265.1 of Bacteroidaceae bacterium. GTDB lineage: Bacteria > Bacteroidota > Bacteroidia > Bacteroidales > Bacteroidaceae > Physcousia. Next base: position 11,703 of record JAFXZK010000057.1, read on the forward strand.
AGGCAGTTCAATGTACAGCCCCTTCTCCGGCTGGTCACATGGTGACAGCAAGACGACGCTGAACAACTGCTTCTCTACCTGCAAGCTCAAAGAAGGCACAGGTACAGGCAACTGCTTCACCTTGACTCACCAAAGCGGCACAGTCACCATCAACAACAGCTACTATCTCAATGTGTTTGGCAAAGTGCTTACGGGAGAAAGAATCCACCAAAGCCAGATAACTGAGGAAGAACTGGAAAGCGGCGAACTCTGCTACAAGCTCAACGGCGACCAGAGCACAATTGGCTGGTATCAAACTCTCAACGAGGACGGAATGCCCGTGCCCGATGCCACCCATTTGAGAGTCTATGGCGCAGGCGAGACTTTCCTGAACATCACAGACGAAGCAAGCTTCAATCAGTTCGTTACATTCCTCATCGAAGACGAAAAGGAGTACTATGAAGAGGTCATAGCACAGAAGAGCCTCGTGAACGCTTATCTTGAAGCTCTGGAAAGCATAAGCGAATTACCCAACATTGATGCCTTTATTGCTGCTTACAACGAGCTGGCCGGCCAACGCGAGAGCATCAAGAGCTGTGCCGCAGCCTACGATGCCTACATCGCCAAGGTGGAAGAGACAAAGACGTATCTGGAGGAGCATCCCGAACTGGAAAACAATGAAAAGGCTCAGCAACTGGCAAGCTACCTCACCGAGTTCTTCGAGCCAAGCGAGGACTATCCTAATGGCTCTGCTGAATATATCCTTGATGTCTGCGAACTCAGCGAAGAGGAAATAACCCTCGAGACAGCATTCATCGACCAGAAACTGGTTGAAGCCATCACATCCACTCCTGCTGTCGGGACAGAGATTACGATGCTCTTCACCAATGCCGACCTGAGCGACAAGTTCAACGGATGGGAAGGCCAGCTGCCCACAGGCTGGGGCGGTTCAGAGACCAGTCCCTTGTATGCTGCCGAGTGTCTCGTAAAAACGATGGACATGTACCAGACGCTGAGCGGACTGCCCAACGGCATCTATGAGCTGCAGGTGAATGGTGCCTTCCGCCCAACGCCCCACGACGACTACTATAACGTCAACTATGCCGCCACGCTCTATGCCAACGGCGTACACAACTACTTCATGACCAACATCGAGGACATGATTGACGCGGAGGATGCCATCGACGGCGTGAACTGCAACATCAACGGCCCCGTTGCAGACTTCGCCATCGAGGACGAGGACGGCAATGTCATCGGCTACACGATGCAGGGCATCGTCAGCTGCTGCAACGCCTTCCAGGCAGGACGCTATCCCAACAGTGTACTCTGCAAGGTGACCGACGGCACGCTGACCATCGGCATCCGTCAGCCCGGCACTGGTCTCTCCCGCGACTGGCTTGGCTTCGGCAATATCAAGGTGTTCTACTACGGACAGATGAACGAGGCTGATGAAAGCCTAGACCGCGTGCTGGCATCAATGTTGGACCGTGCAACCACCATCCTCGAAGTTTACGAGTGCGACTACACGAACGACTACGCCGTTTATCCTAACTTCAGCCAGGCACTCAAGGACGAGCTTCAGCAGACACTCAATGCCGTAGCCACTGCTACCGAGCCTGAAGCCAAGTTCCAGCTCATCGAGAAGTTCTCCACCCTCTTCCTGCAAATCTATGAGTGCAAGCAGGCCTACATTACCCTCATGGACAAGGCAGAGGAACTGAACGCTATGATTGATGCATTCCAAGAAATTATGTCAGAAGAAGAATTCCTTCAGATGGAGGACCTCTATTCTCTGCTTACCAACGGCTACATGGACGGCACCCTGTCGACAGAGGAAGCCCTGGCCATCGACATCTATGAAGGACTCAACTTCTTCCCCGAAGAAAAGGATGGCTTCTATCTGCTCCGCACCCCGAAGGACTTCTACATCTTTGCAAGCATGGTTAGTGGAGGTATGCCAGGCAACGCCAAGCTCATGGCCGACATCGACCTGCGCGAGACAGACTATGCCAACACGATGATAGGCAATTATAATGATGAGAAGCCGTTCACAGGTATCTTCGACGGACAGGGACACACCATCACCTACAGCTATGACTTCAGCGACAACTATTGCGGCCTCTTCAGCTATATTAGCGGCGCCACCATCCGCAACCTCCGCGTAGAAGGCGATGTCGTGACGAGAGGCATCCACTACGGTGCGCTCATAGGCTATGGCGACGGAACGATGCTCGTGGAGAATGTCATTACGAATGTCAACATCACGGGTGAGCACAGCGGCGTGACCGGCAACGGCGGCATGATTGGCGCCCTCTATGGCGACATCACCTTCAACTACTGCGCTACGCTGGGCGAGATGGGCTATGAAGGCAGCTCGATGTACTGCGGCTTCACAGCATTCGCCACCAGTGGCGCAAACTCCACCCTGAACAACTGCTACACCACCTGCAAGCTCACCGAAGGCACAGGCACCGACTACTGCTACACCTTCTGCCGAGGCGACAAGAAACTCAACAACTGCTACTATCTCAATGCAATAGGAGAAAAGCAGGGTAAACAGATGAGTCTTGAGCAGTTCCAGAACGGAGAGGTTTGCTACAAGCTCAACGGCGACCAGAGCGACATCCACTGGTACCAGACCATCGGTGAAGATGCACTGCCCGTTCTCGATGACAGCCACGGCATCGTGACACGCAACGAGGATGGCACCTATACAGGCATCCAGGAAATTAAGCATGAAGAATTAAGCATGAAGAATGATGGAGCAATCTATAATCTTGCTGGTCAACGCCTGAGCAAGATGCAGAAGGGCATCAATATCGTTAACGGCAAGAAAATACTTTTCTAATTCAAAATGTATAAATTCAAAATTCAAAATTGGATATAAGCAATGAAAAAGAAAACATATCTAACAACTATCCTCTGTGCCATAGCCTCAGCTGCTATGGCACAGAGTTTCACCGTCTATGAGGGCGAAAAGACCCATGGATATGATACCGAAAACGTGGACAGCATCGTCTTCAGTCCCGACAAGGCGGCAGCTTCAAGCACAGAGCCGCGCCAAATCAAAGGACGCTGGTGCTCGCTCGGCACCTCCATCTCGTGGCTCAATGAAAACACCGCCTCCTATCCGAACCTCACGAAAGGTTATCAAACGCGCGTCATGGAGAAGCTCGCTTTCAAGAACTTTACCAACAAAGCGGTCAATGGCGGTGTCCTCAAATCGGCAATCAATTCAGTCGTGCTGGCTGATTACTATACCATCGAGCACGGCATCAACGACTGGGGGAAAACTCACCTGACACCCGTTGGCACCATTGATGACTACATCAACGACACGAGGAACGGCACCTTTGCAGCTATCTACCGTCAGCTCATTGACAGGATATTCACGCGCAACCCGAAGGCTCGCGTCATCCTCTGCACCCCGCGCAAAGCATACGGCTTCGGCGGCTACCTGCCCGACCACTGGTACGACCCCAACATAAACGGCGTTTACCTTGAAGAATATGCCAACATTATACGCCAGATAGCTGCCTACGAGTCCTTCCCCGTGGCCGACTTCTTTGCCGAAGCCGGCGGTCAGCGACAGCTCGACAACTGGAGCTACGACACAGCCCTGCACCCTAACGACGACGGCATGCAGATAATGGCAAACATCCTGATACAGGCCTTCGAGAAGATACTGGATGACGAATAGATTGTTGCTCACTAACCTTCGACTAACTAAACATTAAATAACTTATGAAACTAAAAACTTTATTGACCTCATTGCTTCTGCTCATAGCGGGAGCGATGATGCAGTTGAACGCTCAGGTAGCAGTAACTGTGGGTAGCCAAGTGACGGATGCCAGTAGCATCGTCAGCGGCAAAGCCTATCTTCTGAGATGGGACGGACTAACAGGAACACCTTATGCTCTCGACACAGGTGGAGATGTTTATAGCATGGCCAACAACAATTCGGCCACTCAAGCTGCCGTTTATTATCTTATCAGCGATGGTAATGGCGGTTACAAGGTCGAGAATGCCTATACTGGCAAGTACTGGCCTACACCATCCTCCAATGGCGAATATATTGCACCTACCACAATAGCGAATGCCGGAACATGGACAATTGCAGCAAGTGGTACGGCCAATCGTTTCACCTTTACTTGTAGTGTTGGCGGAACGGCTTACCATACCAATCGTAGCAGCAGTAAACTTGTTGCTCACACTTCAGACTCTCCCGTGAGCATTTACGAAGTGACAGCTTCCACGCTGGCCACTGCAGCTACCTATTCCGCATTTGCCGATAAAGACATCTCTGTCTCTGCTACAGAAGCAGCCAGCATCAGCGAAGGCCAATGGTATGTATTGAAGAATCGCGGCCGCAACGGCTATGCCTTCGAGAACAGCGGCTCGATGAAGAACCAAGGAGCAGCTCCTGCTGGTTCGGCTACAGACAATGGAAAATTCCTTGTTCGCTTCCTCAATGCTGGTGACGGCAAGTACTACCTGCAGAACGGCCTGAGCAACTTCTGGGGTGCTATCCCGCAGAATACGGCTGTACCTGCCACGGCTCTGGGCACAGAGAAGTACACCATAGGCAAGATTAACTCCACAGACGGCCACTTCTACCTGACCTCCGAGACCAACGGCATCGTCCTCGACTGTCAGGAGAACGGCTATCCCGTGGTAGGTTGGGGGACAAGCATTCCCACTACCACTGGCGGCAACAACGACTGGGCTTTCTATCTTGTAGAGTTTGTAGATTCGTGGATTCCCACTATCAGCGAGGTCTATACCATCAACAACACAAACAGTAGCCGTGGTGCCATGATGTATAACGGCAGTTCATCCTATGTATGGTCGAGCGGCAAAAGCGGAACATTCAGTGCCACCGATCCCAATTGCCAATGGGTTCTCGTGCCTACGGGAACAGCCAAACAATATTATTTATATAATGTAGGAGCTGGCAAGTTTGCCATACCTTCTGCTACATCAAGCACTGCTTCGTGGATATTCTCTTCAAACGCTGTGGCTGTTACCTTCATCACACAGAACGATGGAACTAAGAAGATTAAAACAGTCACGACAGACACCTACGCAGCCGTCAGCAACAACTACACAGGTCCCATTATCAACTACAACGATGTGGGCGGCAACTTTACCATAACAAAGGTTGACGGAGACCAAAGCACTGCTGCTACCGCTGCTTTTAACAAATTGGTGGACAATAAGACCGCAGCAAGTGCAGTTCCTGCTTCCGGCAGCGATGGCTGGTATATCATTCGCATTAAGACCCATGGAACGTATGCCGACAAGTATGTGTTCCCTGCTACAAGTGAGATGAATTACAACGGCACATATTATCCTCTCACATTTGAACACGGAGCAAATGTACGTCCTGCCATCGACAACGTCACTTATTATACTCGCATCAGCAACGAAAATGGAAACTATTATTGGCAAATGCCTAATGGCAAATATCTGTATGGACACAACTATAAATTCCCCATCTCCACGACTACCAAGTCGAATTTCGCCATGGATTACACCAATGGCAGTGGTTTCCGTATGTGGGGCAGTTCCCGCTATGCTGTTCCATATCTATTGAATAGTTTATACTTCATCGGCGAAACATCAAGCTCTGGCAACGCCTACTATGACATCTATCCCATCGACCTTGATGCTGCTGGGCTTACGGCTTGGCAAGTCCTTTGCGACAATGCTCCTGAGTCTGCTCAGATAACTTGCTCTCGCAGCGACGTCAGTGGCTTGACGGCTGTTTACAAGAATGGCTTCTTCTTCCTGCCCACCGGCGTGACACCAGAAAGCACAGACTTCAACTTGGACGGAGCAACCAATGTGACCGTGGATGCCACAGCCAAGACCATCACCTTTGCTTACGACCCCAACCTTGCCATTGTTGCTGACGGCGTTATCGTGGAGCAAGGCTGGCAGACGGCAGGTCGCGACAGTGAGGTAATGTTGCTTCGCGTCACGGCTAAGCCCTTCAAGGATGCCACCAACGTTTCGCTCACCGTTAACCTCAAGGACGGCTCGGCGGCCAACATCTCCACCTTGAAGCTTTACGAAGCCAACAACAACTCACCTGAAATCTACTCCACAGGCGACGGCGCTCCCACGAAGACGGAGGTCGCTACGGCATCCATCTCCGGTGCTACCGCCACCTTCTCCATCGGCGACCTCGCTGCCGGCACACACTACTATTGGATTGGTGCTACGGTGAGCAGCACAGCCACTCTCGGTGCAGTCCTCGATGCAGCCGTGACAGGCATCGCCTATCAGGTGGAAGGCCAGACGGCACAGAACCTCGACCTGACCTCTGTTGGCGACCCTGCCGACCGTGGCGCTATGGTCTTCAATGTCCGCAGCTATCCCTTCCTGCCTCGTGACAATGGCAGCCGCGTCTATCGTATTCCTGCCATGATAGTGGCTGACGACGGCAGCATCGTCGTAGCTGCTGACAAGCGCTATCAAAGTCACACCGACATCGGCAACGGCGGACACGTCATCGACATCGTGGTGCGCCGCAGCACCGACGGCGGTAAGACCTGGAGCGCTCCCGTGACCATCGCCAAGGGCGAAGGCTCCACCGCAAGCGGCGGCGACGACAAGCGTTGCGGCTTCGGCGACCCCAGCCTCGTGAAGGGTAAGGACGGCAAGCTCTACTGCCTCTTTGCCGCTGGCAACGAAGGTTACTTCTACGGCCAGAAAGGCATGTGTATGTCTGTCAGCACCGACAACGGTGTGACCTGGAGCAGCGGCGAGGGTAACCCGCCAGTTGACCTCTACTGGAGCGGTGCTATCAAGAACGTCAACACCGCAGGTGCCGCAGGCTTTGGTCTCTACGACTACTTCGTGACTTCCGGTCGCGGTCTCTATATCCCCGAGGATGACATTCTGATGTACCTCATCCCGGCACAGACGATGACCAGTGCCACCGAGCACACCGGCGATTCGCAAGACTATGTCTTCTATTCAAGAGACGGTGGCGAGTCGTGGTACTTCAGCGAGACCCCCATGGTCCAGGGCGGCGACGAAGCCAAGATCATCCAGATGAACGACGGCTCGCTCTTCGGCTCCATCCGCAAGGGAGGCAATCGCCGCTTCAACACCGCCACCTACACGAAGAACGACGACGGCAAGACGCTCAGCTTCAACTTCGGCACGCAATGGGAGAACAGCCAGCTCTATCAGGCCAGCCAGAACAATCAGGACATCCTCTATTACCAGCGCGAGACGACAACGGGCAAGACCGACGTCATCTTCCACTCCATTACCACGGGCAACCACGTCAACTTCAAGCTATACTACAGCACCGACCAGGGACAGAACTGGACAGAGTTCCTGAACGTACAGACAAAGGGCACACGCTATGTGACGATGGACAAGAACCCAGCCAACGGCAGCCTGTACCTCTTCTTCGAGGACCAGAGCCTCAACAGCGCCGGCGGCTACACCGACTACAACCACTATCCTCTGAACTTCATTGAGATTACCCGCGAGCAACTGCTGCAGTACATTCCAGAACTCGACAAGTCTGCCTTGGAAGAGAATGTGAAGATTGTCTACGGCTTTACAGGTGAGGGCTCCTACGGCACACTCTCCGGCAACACGTGGACATCGAATGCAAGCAGCGGCATGGCCGGCTTGACTCTCACAAAGTCAGGCGGCGAATTCAACAAGTTCTCCAACTGGAACGATCACTATAACCTTGCTTACAAGCCTGCCGCCGCAAACACAGCATCCACCCTTACACTGACAGCACCTGAAGGCTACGTCATCACAGGCTATTCGCTGCTGGCTGCCAAGGCTTCCAGTGCGGCACACACCTACACGCTGACTGCTGAAGACGGCACTACCGTGACACCTGCATTTGCAAGTTCGGCAAACGACTACACTGCATTCAACATTGATGGCATCAACGCCCCATCGACCACAATCTCAGTTACCACCACGGATGCCAGCAAGTGGCTTTCTCTGGCTAATTTCGTGGTAACGCTGTATCCTATATTCGACTACACTCGCGCCGTTACTCCCGGACGCTGGGGGACTGTCTGTGTGCCGGGTGCCGTGGCTGCCGCAAACATCAGCGGTGCCGAGATATACCGCATTGCTGGTAAGACGGTCAATGCTGAGGACAAGCCCACGTCGCTGAAGGTGGAGCAGGTAGAAGACATGGAGGCCGGCAAGCCCTACCTCTTCCTGCCTTCCGAGAGCCAACTCTCGCTGACCTATTACGGCAGCACCATAGTCAACACGCCGGGCAGCGAGAACGGCCTCATCGGTTCCTTCACTGGCATGGACGTCGCTCCGGGTTACTACCTCCTCTCCAACAACAAGATTGTGCTCTGCGGGGCGAACTGCGACATCGCAGCCAACCGCGCCTACATCGACATGGACGCAGTGCCTCTCTACACTGGCGAAACTGGCGTGAAGAGCCTCGACGTTTACTGCGATGACCCGGACGGCATAAGCCTTGTCCCCGACACAACTCCTGAAGGCGATGGGCGCATATACGACCTCAGCGGACGCTACATTGGCAATTCGCGATTGCCTAAGGGCATTTACATCGTGAACGGCCGCAAGATAGTCATTAAATAATCTAACACCTACCGACACCATGAAAAAACAATATAAACAACCTGCTTTCATGCAGATAATACTGACGAACAAGAGGCTCGTCGCTACAAGCATCATAGTGGACAATGAGGCACAGGACGACATTTCCGGTGACGTCAAAGAGTTCATGGACATCGACGATGTCATCGGCGACGTTAATCTCTGGGATGATCTATGGTAAAAACAATATGAAGAAGTTCTTCACCCTCCTCCTCTTACCTCTGGTAGTTTGCCCTCGCGTGGTGGCACAGAGTATTGCACCTTTCCAGAAGGGCGACCGCGTGACGTTCGTAGGCAACAGCATCACCGACGGCGGGCACTACCACTCGTACATCTGGCTCTACTACATGACGCACTTCCCCGGGATGCGCCTGTGGATGGCGAACTGCGGGGTAGGCGGCGACACGGCGAAGGAGATACTGGCCCGCTTCGACGACGACGTACTCTCGAAGAACCCGACCGTCCTGACCTTCACCTTCGGCATGAACGATACGGGATACTATGAGTACAACAGTGCCGACTCTGCCGCCTTCGCACGCCAGAAGCTGCAGGAGGCCAGGGAGAGGTTCGCGCTTTGCGAGGAGAAACTGAAGAGCTTGAAAGGCATACGTACGATGATGATTGGCACGTCGCCCTACGACCAGACCTCGACGTTCAACGACGACATCTTTGCCCATAAGAACGACAACATGCAGCGCGTCATTGCCCTGCAGGAGGAGGCAGCCAAGAGAAACGGATGGGAGTTCCTGGACCTGAACAAACCGATGGTGGCGCTGAACATGAAGCAGCAGGAGAGCGACCCAGCCTACACGCTCATCGGCTCCGACCGCATCCATCCGGACAACGACGGACACATGGCCATAGCTTACCTCTTCCTGCAAGCACAGGGCATGGAGGGAAAGAAGGTGGCCGACATGCAGCTGGATGCAACAAGCGGAAAGGCGACAAGAGCCGAGAACTGCCGCATATCGAAGGTGAAAAAGACGGCCGACGGCCTGCAGTTCGACTGCCTTGCCGCCTCCCTGCCCTTCCCCCTCGACACCGTTCCTCACGGCTGGGGCTTCTACCACGGAGCGGCACAAGTCACGAAGGTCCTCCCTTCGTTCATCGACGACCTGAGCGACGAGCACCTCACCGTTACAGGTCTTAGCGGCAACTACGAGATGAGCATCGACGGCATCGTCATCGACACGCTCTCCGCCGCCACGCTTTCCGCAGGCATCAACCTCTCGAACTATCGCCACACGCCGCAGTACCAGCAGGCACTGGCTGTGATGGCATTGAACGAGACGCGCTGGGAAGTGGAGCGAAGGTTTCGCGAATGGGCATGGGTCAACTATGACTTCATGATGCCAGCGGGTTTCCTTAACGACAACAGCGAACGCGCCGCGCAGAAGTTCCGCGAACTTTGCAAGGACAATGCCTGGCTGGCAAGCAAACGCGGCACATACGACCAGATGGTGCGACCCGAAGTGCGCGAGGCCTATCAGCAAGAGATGAAATGCCTCGTTGACCGCATTTACAAACTGAACCAGCCCCGCAAACACAGATTCCTACTCAAGAAACTGTAGGAAAGCACTCAGCAGAATACAATTATTCTTTTTTATAAACAACGGATTACACGGATTACACGGAATTTGCCAGCTAATGTCTTTTGCCATTTCGCAGATTTGTCTCGGATTTAACAGATTGGCATCAGGCAGAAATCCGCTTAATCCGAAAGAATTTATCCTGAGTTTGCCGAAGGATTTAGGATGCGTTAATCCGTGTAATCCGTGTAATCCGTTGTTTATAAAAGACTCATAGTCCGCGTAAAAGATTCCCTTATCGTCCGAAGTTGCGGGAGGCGAAGGGCAGAGCAAGGCGAAGGGCGGTGTGCCAGTACTCCCAGTTGTGGACGCCGTTGCGGATGCGCAGCTCGTCGTGAATGCGGGCGGAGCGCATCAGCTGGTGCATACGGACGCTTTGGTCGAAGAGGAAGTCATCGTCGCCGCAATCGAAGAACCACTTGACGGTGCGAAGTTTCGCCTTCGTGTCGTCGTCCGCCTGCTCCACGAAACGCAGGGCACTGTGCTCCTTGACAGCCTCGCAGACATAGTAGCGCTTGTCCTTCTCGCCGCCAGGGCCGACATTGTTACCTTCGTTGTCGAGCCACGGACTCATCGCATAGCACGACGAGAACATGTCGGGATGCCTCTGGCAATAGACGGTGCTGCCACCGCCACCCATTGAGAGACCCATCACGGCGCGGTGCTCCTTGTCGCCATAGACATGGTATTCCTTCTCGACAGCCGACACGAACTCCTGGAAAAAGAAATCCTCGTACGACCATCCCGGCATGTTGAAGTAGCCGTTCCAAGTGTTGTGCGTGTCCGGCCCGCCTGCGTTGGGCATGACAATCACGACAGGGACACACTCGCCCGAGCCAATCAGCTCGTCCACAACAGTCTGCATCTGACCTCTGTCGCGCCAGGCACGATAGTCGTCGCTCAAACCGTGCAGGAGATAGATGACGGGGTAGCTTTGGCTTTTGTTCTTGTCGAAGCCGTCGGGCAGATAGATATTGAAGGGCACATCAGCACCCAGGATTTGACTCTTCACTGTGTCCGTCACGATACGTCCCGCCATCGAAGGCAGGGAAAGGAGCAGCAACAAGACTGCAATAATTGTTTTCTTCATAGCGTTGTATTGATGTTGGTTTGCATAAATGTCTGTATCTGTGGCAACATCTGTTCTGCCTTCTCGCGACCCATCGCATAGACGCGGCGCATCTTCCGCTCGTCTTGTTCAGTTCTGCCGATAGGCACGATGTCCTGCGGATAGATGAGCAGGATGCTGCCAAGCCTTTCCTGTTCCTCGAGGAAGGCAAGCTCCCCATTATACATCATGTGGCGGCGCGACATTGCCCGGATGATGGCAGGATAGCGGCGCATGAAGAGGTGGAAGAGCGGCATGAGTTTTGTCTTTTTCTTGTAGAAGCCTTTGGGCTGCGTCAGGATGACGATATTTCTTTCGAAGCCCTGCTGCTGGAAGTAACGGAGCGGGATGGAGTCGCTGATGCCGCCGTCGAGGAGGAATCGTCCGTCGAGAGGGACGGGGCGCGACACAAGCGGCATGGAGGCGGAGGCGCGAATCCATTCGAGCGCCTCATCGTTCGCTTTTTCGATACGGTGATAGACTGGTTCGCCCGTTAGCGCGTCCGTGCAGACCACATGAAACTCGGCTTTGTCGCTGTTGAACGTGTCGAAGTCGAACACGTCAAGCTCGTTGGGCAGCGTGTGGTAGCTGAACTCTGCCGCTACGAGGTCGCCCGTCTTCAAAAGACTGCGCAGCCCCATGTAGCGCGGGTCGTCCTTGAAGCGGACGTTGTAGCGGAGCACGCGACCTATCTGGTGCGACTTGTAGTTGCAGCCAAACGTCGCTCCCGCCGACACGCCCACAATGCCGTCGAAGCGGATATCATGCTCCATCATCACATCCATCACGCCGGCAGAGAACAATCCGCGCATCCCGCCACCTTCTAATACCAATCCTGTACGCATTTCGGCACAAAAGTACAAAAAAACTATGAACTATGGACTATGAACTATGAACTTTTTCGTACCTTTGCAGCCGATATGAAGACATTTAATGAATTAGGGCTTGCCGAGCCTCTGCTGCAAGCCATCGAAGAACTGGGCTACGAGCATCCGATGCCCGTACAGGAGGAAGTCATTCCGCACCTGTTGAACAATGATACAGACCTCATCGCCCTGGCGCAGACGGGCACAGGCAAGACAGCGGCATTTGGGTTGCCGCTGCTGCAGAAAGCCCCCTCCCCGCTCCCCCTTTTGGGGAGTGCCCCGGAGAGGCAAGGCGGCGAGAATGAAGCACTCCCCCAAAGGGGGAGCAGGGAGGGGGCTTTTGCCGTTATCCTCAGCCCCACCCGTGAGCTTTGCCTGCAAATCGCCGACGACATGGAGGGCTTCAGCAAGCACCTCCCCGACGTGCGCATCCTGGCCGTCTATGGCGGAGCGAACATCGAGCCGCAGATACGCGCCCTCAAGCACGGCGTTGACATCATTGTGGCAACGCCCGGCCGTCTCATGGACTTGATGAAGCGCGGCGTTGCCGACCTCTCGCAGGTGCGGTATGTTGTGCTTGATGAGGCAGACGAAATGCTTTCGATGGGCTTCCAGGAAGACCTCGACAGCATCCTCGCAGGCATCCCCAGCGAACACCGCACCCTACTCTTCAGCGCGACGATGAGCAAGGAGATTGAGCGCATCGCCCAGAACTATCTGAAAGACGCACAGCAGATACAGATTGGCAGCCGCAACGAGGGCGCCGAGAACGTCAACCATATATATTATATGGTACACGCGCGCGATAAGTACCTTGCACTCAAGCGCATCGTGGATTTCTATCCCCGCATCTACGCCATCATCTTCTGCCGCACACGCATGGAGACACAGGAGGTGGCGGACAACCTCATCCGCGACGGCTACAATGCCGACGCACTGCACGGCGACCTGTCCCAGCAGCAGCGCGACCTGACGATGCAACGCTTCCGCCATCACCGCGTCCAGCTTCTCGTGGCTACCGACGTGGCGGCACGCGGCCTGGATGTCGACGACCTGACGCACGTCATCAACTATGGAATGCCGGACGACGTGGAGTACTACACGCACCGCTCCGGCCGTACTGGTCGCGCAGGCAAGAAAGGCACGAGCATCTGCATCATCGGCATACGCGAGAAGCGGAAGATAAAGCAGATTGAGAAGGAGATACAGAAGACCTTCGAGGAGGGCACACTGCCCGAGCCGCGCGACATCTGCACCAAGCAGCTCTACCATGTCATCGACGACATAGAGCGCATCGTGGTTGATGAAGAGGAGATTGCGCCCTTCATGGACGAGGTGCGCAAGCGTTGGGAGTGGTTCGACAAGGATGACCTCATCCGCCGCGTACTCTCCCGCGAGTTCGGACGCTTCCTTAAATACTACGCAGTAGAAGCTCCCCTTACATCCCCCCAAGAGGGGGAAAAGCCATCGCGCTCAAAGAAGGACAAGAAGCGCGTGGCCGAGGAAGGCTACGTCCGCCTCTTCCTCAACGTCGGCAAGATAGACGGCATGTATGCCCGCGAGATTATCGGTCTGCTCAACAAGAACGTGCAGGGAGACAAGGTGGCTGTCGGAAGGATTGACCTGATGAAGAACTTCTCCTTCATCGAGGTGAAGCAGGAAGACCAGAACCGTGTGCTGAAAGGCTTGAAGCACGGCGTGACGGTAAAAGGAAGGAGCTTGGTGGTAGATGTGGCAGCCCCCTCCCCCGAGGAGGAGGAGAGGAAGCCGCGCAAGGAGAAGCTGGAGAACCGCAAGGAAAAGCTTGCGGCACAACGGCAGGAAAAGCTTGCGGCACAGCGACAGGAGAAGCTTGCGGCACAGCGGCAGAAGCCAACGACACGACAGCCAAAACCTGCGGAGCTGCCGCGCCGCGAGAAGCCGAAGAAGTTCTCCCCCTCGGGCAATCGCCCGTTGGTAGCGGAGCGATTGGGGAGCGCAAGCGACGGAGGGAAAAAGAGAGAGGGGGGCCGCCCTTCCCGCGAGGAGCGCGGCTATACCGAACCTCGTGGCAGGAAGTATCAGAAGGAGGACTGGATGAAGTTCCTCCATCCCGACGAGCCAACTAAGAAGAGAAAGAAATTCGAGCTGAAAGGCGAACTCCCCGACTTCAGCGAAGAAGGCTGGGCAAGAAGGAAACCAAAGAAATGAAGAATGAAGAGTGAAGAATGAAGAATTTGCTACCGCCCTGAATAGCCAAATAGCAAAATTGTACATAAATAGGACTCCGCGACTACAATCGCGCCTTTGTTCTAAAGAATCAAAGAAATTGTAAATTGTCAAATAGTAAATGAAAAGACTCCTCTTTTGCGCCGCTTTGTGCGCTATTTCACTCCTTTCCCATGCCGACGAAGGCATGTGGATGTTGAACAGTATCGACAGCAAGACAGCCGCCGCCATGAAGAGCCTCGGCCTCAAGCTCACGCCCGACCAGCTCTACAGCACCGAACACGCCAGCCTGAAGGACTGCGTGGTCGATTTCGGCGACTTCTGCTCGGGTGTTGTGGTAAGCCCCGACGGACTGGTCTTCACCAATCACCACTGCGGCTACAGTGCCATACAGCAGCTTTCGACGCCAGAGGACGACATCCTCACAAATGGCTTCGTCGCCAGGACACGCCAGGAAGAGCGTCCCGCCGAGGGGATCTTCGTGAAGTTCCTGGTGCGGACAGAAGACTGCACAGCCCGCATCGTGCAGGGGCTTAACGAAGTCTATGCGGCACACCCCGACGCATCGAAGGCAGAGCTTGACAAGCAATACCTCGACAGCATCATGGACGCCGCAGAGAAGGAGTTCCAGAAAGACAATCCCGGACTCGACTGCATGGTCAAGGCCTACTACGAGAACAACGCTTTCTATGTGAGCTTCTATAAGGTCTATCGCGACATCCGCCTCGTCTTCACCGCAACAGAAACGATGGGCAAGTTCGGCGGCGACACCGACAACTGGATGTGGCCGCGACAGACATGCGACTTCAGCGTCTTCCGCATCTATGCCGACAAGGACGGACAGCCTGCCGACTACAGCGAGGAGAACGTCCCCCTGCATCTCAAGAACTATGCCCGCATCGCCATGAACGGCTACCAGAACGGCGACTTCTGCATGACCGTTGGCTACCCTGGCAGCACGAGCCGCTACATGAGTTCGTGGGGCATCGACGAGCGCGTGAATGCCCGAAACGTCAGCACCATACAGGTGCGCGGCAAGAAGCAGGAGGTGTGGAAACGCTTCATGGATGCAGACCGCGCCGTAGGCATCAAGTACGCCAGCAAATGGGCAAGCAGCAGCAACTACTGGAAGAACAGCATCGGCATGAACAAGGCCATTGCCGACCTCGGTGTCATCGCCCAGAAGCAACAGCTCGAGGATAAGATACGTGGGTGGTATGGCGACAGGAAAGACCTCTCCGACCGCTTCGGCCAGATGTTCGCAAGGCTCAAGGATGCATATGGGAAACGGCGCGACGATGTCTATGCGATGGGCTTCTTCCGCGAGACATTCATGCGAGGCATCGAGCTTTACCGCGTCGCCCACATGATTAACACCATGCCACAGGATGCCGACAGCACCGAGGCCGCCCTGGTTCGCACCCGCATGGAAACATTCTTCAAAGACTACGACGCCAAGCTCGATGAAGCCACGATGGCGGCCTTGCTGAAGAATTATCGTGAGCAGGTAACGGAACGCCGCTACTGGCCCGAGTGCTACAACGTCATCGACAGCCTCTACGGAGGCGACGAGGCGGCATACGCCCACGATGTCTTTGCCAAAACCGTCTGCCTGGACACTGCCGCTGTCAGCAAAGTCCTTGCCGACAGCACCCTGCGCGACACCGACCCCGGACTGCTCTATGCCGCCGACATCCCGACGAAGATACAGGAGATGAGCGGAAAGAGCCGCAACGCCTCGACCATCATCGACTACAACGAGCATCTGCTGACGCAGGCACTCCTCGAGATGGACCAGGAAACGCCGCACTACAGCGACGCGAACTTCACGATGCGCCTCTCCTACGGCATCATCCAGGACTATACAGCCGGCGGCATTCACCATCAATTCTACACCAATGCCCAAAGCCTCCTCGACAAAGCAGCCAAGCAAAGCGAGATAGAAGACTACAAGCTGGAGGACGACATCGTCAGCCTGATGAAGCAGAGCAAATGGGGACGCTATGCCGACAAACGGACGGGCGACATGCACCTCTGCTTCCTCTCCAACAACGACATCACGGGCGGCAACTCCGGTTCACCGATGTTCAACGGCAAGGGCGAACTGCTCGGCCTGGCCTTCGACGGCAACTGGGAAGCCATGTCGGGCGACATCTCCTTCGACGACAACCTACAGCGCTGCATCGGCGTCGATGTCCGCTACATGCTCTTCGTCATCGACAAATGGGGCAAAGCGGAGAACCTCATCAAGGAACTAACACACTGACTGACGAAATAAGTCCCCGTACTTATTCAAACAAGTCCCTGTACTTATCCTAATAAGTCCCTGTACTTAGGGCGACAAGAACACGTTCTTATTGCCCTAAGTACAGGGACTTATTTTAACATCTCCAGATACCCTGGGAATCAAGGACTTAATCTTCAGAGCTTTTCGCCGAAAGCCAAGTCGCCCGCGTCGCCCAAGCCCGGCACGATGTGGCTGCGCTCGTTGAGGATAGGGTCGATGGCGGCGCACCACAGCTCCACTTCCTCATGGACGCCGAAAGTCTTGCTGATGTGCTCCACACCTTCCTCGCTGGCAATCACGCTTGCCAGGATGATGCGGCGCGGCTTGCCGTTCCTGAGGAAAGCCGTCACGGCAAGCTCCAGGCTGTAACCCTTCGCCAGCATCGGGTCGGCAATGATGAGGGTCTTGCCCGTCAGGTCGGGCGACGCCAAGTACTCCACATGCACACCCACCTCGCGGCACTCCCTGTCCTTGTAGTAGCGGTACGCGCTCACAAAACCGTTCTCCGCACGATCGAAGACATTCAGAAAGCCCTGGTGAAAAGGCAGCCCCGCACGGAAGATGGTTGCCAGCACAACGTCGTCTTTCAGACATTGACACTTGCACTCCGCCAGCGGCGTCTGCACCGCCACCTCCTTATAACAGAGGTTCTTGCTTATCTCGAACGCCATTATCTCCCCGATGCGCTCCAGGTTCCGGCGGAAACGCATACGGTCCTGCTGGATACCGACATCCCGAAGCTCACTCACATACTGACTGATGACGCTCGGCGTCTCGCTCAAGTTAACTATTTTCATCTCGCATTTACCATTTAATCATTGACCATTTATCATTTATTCCCCTAAAGAGGGTATGCAAAGATAGCACTTTTCGAGTTAACGCCCACCTTTTTCTCCGACAAAATAATAGCTAAAACAAAAAAACGGACAATTGTATGTCGTTTGCAATGTTCCACACAGATAGTCCTGCCCACATACGCACTGCTCGACATGAAGGGAATGAGCAGCATCATTCGTCGGCTGAAAGGCAAAGGTTATATAGTAGAACCCGTTGAAAGCAAAACAGAAAGGTAGTTTTTCTTCGTCCATTTGCCAAGTTTGCTTTGCAAAAGCACAAGCAAGGAAAATAATTATGGACTATGGACTATGAACTATGAACTAAAAGTTGTATCTTTGCAGCCGTTTAGGACGCAGTAAGTAACAATTAAAAACAATCTATAAATTTCAACAAAAGCAAATGGCAACAGTTAATTTGGAACAGTACGGCATCACTGGCAGCACCGTGATTGCCCACAACCCCTCTTACGAGGAACTCTACAAGGCTGAGATCGACCCCGCTCTCACTGGTTATGAAGTTGGTCAGGAGACAGAGCTTGGCGCAGTGAACGTGATGACTGGCGTCTTCACAGGCCGCTCGCCTAAGGACAAGTACATCGTTGACAACGACGAGAGCCACAACAATGTTTGGTGGACAACCGAGGCTTACAAGAACGACAACCATCCCATGACGGAAGAGGTCTGGGCAAAGGTGAAGGACATCGCCATCAAGGAACTCTGCGGCAAGAAGCTCTATGTCGTTGATGCATTCTGCGGTGCAAACGAAGCTACACGTCTGGCTGTCCGCTTCATCGTGGAGGTTGCTTGGCAGGCTCACTTCATCAAGAACATGTTCATCCAGCCCACAGCAGAGGAACTCGCCAAGTTCGAGCCGAACTTCGTTATCTTCAACGCCAGCAAGGCTAAGGTCGAGAACTACAAGGAACTCGGTCTGAACTCTGACACTTGCGTTGCCTTCAACACCAAGGCTCGCCAGCAGGTTATCATCAACACTTGGTACGGTGGCGAAATGAAGAAGGGTATGTTCTCCATGCAGAACTACTATCTGCCTCTCCAAGGCATCGCTTCCATGCACTGCTCCGCCAATACCGATATGCAGGGCAAGAACACAGCTATCTTCTTCGGCCTCTCTGGCACTGGCAAGACCACGCTCTCTACCGACCCGAAGCGTCTCCTTATTGGTGACGACGAACACGGATGGGACGACGAGGGCGTGTTCAACCTCGAAGGCGGCTGCTACGCAAAGGTTATCAATCTCTCCAAGGAGAATGAGCCTGACATCTATGGTGCCATCAAGCGCGACGCTCTCCTCGAAAACGTAACGGTTGACAAGAGCGGCAAGATTGACTTCGCCGACAAGAGCGTCACCGAGAACACCCGCGTTAGCTATCCCATCGAGCACATCGAGAAGATTGCCAAGAAGGTGAACGGCAAGAGCGCAGGTCCCGACGCAAAGAACGTCATCTTCCTCAGCGCCGACGCATTCGGCGTACTGCCTCCTGTTTCTATCCTCACGCCCGAGCAGACGAAGTACTATTTCCTCTCTGGCTTCACAGCAAAGCTCGCAGGCACAGAGCGCGGCATCACAGAGCCGACTCCCACTTTCTCTGCTTGCTTCGGCCAGGCATTCCTCGAGCTGCATCCCACAAAGTATGCCGAGGAACTCGTGAAGAAGATGGAGAAGAGCGGCGCAAAGGCTTATCTGGTCAACACTGGCTGGAACGGCACAGGCAAGCGCATCAGCATTCCCGACACACGCGGCATCATCGACGCCATCCTCGATGGCAGCATCCTGAAGGCTCCCACAAAGAAGATTCCTTTCTTCGACTTCGAGGTGCCCACTCAGCTGCCCAATGTCAATCCCGCAATCCTTGACCCACGCGACACCTACGCAGAGGCAAGCATCTGGGAAGAGAAGGCAAAGGATCTCGCTGCCCGCTTCATCAAGAACTTCGGCAAGTACACGACGAACGAAGCCGGTAAGGCTCTCGTTGCCGCAGGTCCGAAGCTGTAAGAAACCGTGTAACGTCAAAAACATAGCACGCTTAGTTGACCAACTAAGCGTGCCTAATTTGCAAACATAACGTGTCTAGTTGACTAACTAGGCACGTTATGTTTTATACCACATTATAGATAATTACGCACGTACGCGTGGAAAGCATTCTTATTGGAAGAACGAGAAGTTGACGCTGCCGTAGGCGCGGTGCTCGACAAAGCGGGGATGCTGAGAGAAGTCGTGGGTCTTGCCGTGCTCGAGGACGAAGAGGCCGTCGGGCTTCAACAGTCCGCGCGAAAGGATGATGTCGGGCAGTTCGGGTATCTGCGGCAGGACATATGGCGGGTCGGCAAAGATGAAGTCGAACTGCTCACGGCATTTGGCGATGTATTGGAAAGCGTCGGCGCGGACAGGCAAGGCTGCTGTGTCCTGCAGTTTGTCGAGGAATTGTTTGATAAGCCGATGGTGACGCACATCAAGCTCTACACTGATGACGCGACCGCAACCTCGGCTGACAAGTTCAAGCGTAATGCTGCCCGTGCCAGAGAAGAGGTCGAGAGCAGTTGGTGCCTCGCTGAAGTCGATGTGGCCTTGCAGGACGTTGAAGAGGTTCTCCTTCGCGAAGTCCGTCGTGGGACGTGCCGAGAACGAACGCGGCACCTCGAAATGCCTGCCTTTGTATTTGCCTGTAACTATTCGCATTATAAGGGAATTAAAGGTTAGGGATTAGAGGTTGAGGGGATTGTTGTTCTGGCGGATTTGCAATCCGCCAGTATTGAATATCAGCATTTGTAATGCGAAACGACAGATATGGCGGGATTATAAATCCCTATATTCAATACGGTCGGATTGCAAATCCGACCGAACACTGGATTTGGGGACAATCCGCTCAATCCGAATATAATTCTATATGTAATCCGTTCAATCTGCTTAATCCGTGGTTTCTTATTACTCATCATTCTATGTTAAGTATATATTCCCCGATGGTCTTTTGCAGTTCCTTTGATGCGCCATCGAGGTGGCAGGCGTCGCGCTGGGCATTCAAGTCCAGTGCTTTCCAGATGCCAAGCAGGAGGAATATGCGGTCGCTGTCGTTGTCTGCTTCCTGAGAACCCGCGTAAAGGAGTTTGCTGCGATGGAAAACAGCAACGAAAAAGCATTGTTTGTCGAAGCAGGCATAGACGTCTCGCAGCTCGACATCTTCCGGGACAAGACGCTTCGCTTGCAGGGCAGCGAAATGCTCCAGCTGCAAAGCATCCGTGCAGCAGACCTTCACGTCGGGATAGCACTCCTGCACGATGCGCAGGATGTCCTGGTCGAGACGGAATACCATCACAGCCTCGCACGGCGAGAGTATCTGGTACTGCATATCGGCCATTGAAGATTGACCATTGGACGGGAAGCAGAGACGGTAGAACGCCAGCATGTCGCTCTTGTTGAAATGCTCCAGGGGGACGATGGTAGCGGGTGTGTCTGCCACGAGTTCGACACTCTGGAAGCGGTAGTCCATCAGATAGGGTTTCTGCAAAGCCTGTCGCAGGACATTGGCAGCGTCCGTGGCATTGGACACAGGGAAACGGTCTGTCTGCACCTCCGAGCCGCCGGGCGTGCTGACGACAGAAAAAGAAAATCCATCCGCACCAAAGCGGATGGATAGTCTATAGCCAGTAAGTGAGTTATTCCCAGTTGCCAGCATTGTTGTTCCAGTTGTTGCCGGCGTCGCCAATCTTCAGGCCTGCGTATGCGCCCTTGGCATTGGCCTCTTCGTTGCGGTTGTAGATGAGGCGCTTGCCGGCCTTGCCCATTCCCTTGAGGAAGCTGCTGTCCGGTGCGTTGCACTCCATCACCTGGATGATGCTGCCGGAGCGTGTAGTGTTGGGGCAGGCGATAATCTCGAAGGTGTCGCCCTCGGAGAAGGGGATGTAGCGCATGGAGTCTGCCACGAAGCCCTCGTAGTTGTAGAGGGAGTCCTGGAGCGAAACCCAGATGGTGTCGCGACGGAAGCCCTCCAGGCCATTGGCTACGATAGCAGCCTGGTCGCCGCTGTTGACGATGGCTGCAGCCTTGCTTTCGGTCAGACCCTTGTTCATCTGGTCTTCTGTGAGCAGTCCCTGCTTCATCACAACAGGCAGCTTGCCCGTCTTGACGAAATTGATGAGCACAGACCAGTCTGCACAGTACTCGCCGTCGTGCTGAGCCTTGTAAGCTTCCTCGGCACTGCGTATCTCCATGAGACGCGCTTTCACTACATTCTCTCTTGCTGCGACTTCTGCGTCGAAGTCTTCGGTATCGCGAATACTACGCCAGCAAACGAAGAGCAAACCGACGGCACAGATACCTAAAATAACATTTATTACCTTTTTCATGACGTTATGTGTGATTTATTTTGTAATTTCGCATCGCAAAAGTAAAAAGAATTATTCACATTTACGACAAAATAGTCTTTTTTTTATAAAAGAATGGCAATAAGTGAAGATTTAGGGGCATTAATTAGGGAGAACTTCGCCCACAATCCGACGAAAGAGCAGGAAAAAGCCATCTTTCTGCTCTCCGACTTCCTGCTCTCGCGGAAGCGCGACACCGTTTTTCTGCTCAAGGGGTATGCCGGCACAGGCAAAACGTCGCTTCTGGCAGCTCTGGTGCGCACGATGCAGCAGTTGGAACAGCGCTTCATGCTGCTTGCTCCGACGGGACGCGCCGCCAAGGTGCTGTCCTCCTACGCAGATGCACCCGCCTTTACGATACATAGGAAGATATACCGGCAGAAGTCCATCACCGAGATGGATGTGTTTCAGAACGATGTCAACCTGAAGCAGGACACGCTCTTCATCATCGACGAGGCGTCAATGATTGCCAACGAGAGTGGCGGCAGCTCCATGTTCGGCACG
The DNA here is from genome assembly GCA_017541265.1 of Bacteroidaceae bacterium. Taxonomy (GTDB): domain Bacteria; phylum Bacteroidota; class Bacteroidia; order Bacteroidales; family Bacteroidaceae; genus Physcousia. Next base: position 34,088 of record JAFXZK010000057.1, read on the forward strand.
GGACGACTGCTCGACGACCTCATGCACTACGTCTATTCATGCGACGGCTGCCGCCTCATGCTTGTGGGCGACACGGCACAGCTTCCTCCCGTCGGCGAGATAGACAGCCCCGCCCTGAACCGCATGATGCTGGAGGGCTACGGTATGGAGGTGACGGAGTTTTGCCTGACGCAAGTCGTGCGCCAGCTTGAGGAGTCGGGCATCCTGTGGAATGCCACGATGCTCCGCAGCCTCATACAGCGCGACGAGATGTCCGCCTTCCCCAAGCTTCGGGGCAAGAGTTTCCCAGACGTCAAAGTGCTTCCCGGCGACGAACTCATCGAAGCCCTCGAAGACAGCTACCGCCGATACGGCACCGACGGCACCATCGTGGTGACGCGCAGCAACAAGCGTGCCAACATCTTTAACAACGGCATCCGCGCCCGCATCCTCGACCATGAAGAGGAACTCTCCAGCGGCGACCTGATTATGGTGGCGAAGAATAACTATTATTGGACAGAAGCCAACAGCCCCCTCCCCGCTCCCCCTTTGGGGGAGTGCACCAATGCCGCAGTATCTTCCTCCGCAGCACTCCCCCAAAGGGGGAGCGGGGAGGGGGCTGTGCTTTCTTTCATCGCCAACGGCGACGTCGCTGTTGTGCGCCGCCTCCGCAACGAGCGGTCGTTCTATGGCTTCCGCTTTGTCGACGCAACACTTATGTTCCCCGACTACGACCGATTAGAAATGGATGTCACCGTCTTGCTCGACACCCTGCAAAGCGAGGCGCCCGCCTTGACGCGCCAGCAACAGGAAGCCCTCTTCAACGGCGTTTGGGAAGACTATCCCGAGCTGACAAACAAGCGCGACAGGATGAAGCAGTTGCGACAGGACAAGCACTACAACGCGCTGCAAATCAAGTATGCCTACGCCGTCACCTGCCACAAAGCGCAGGGCGGGCAATGGGAGCACGTCTATATCGACCAAGGCTACATCACCGAGGAGATGCTCTCGCCCGACTATTTCCGCTGGCTCTACACCGCCATCACCAGGGCAACGGAGCAGGTCTATCTCGTCAACTGGCCCGACGCCGCACTCTCCGATGCCTGACCTCAAATTGTCTTAACGGCAACACAACAGCAAGCGTTCATTGCTTAGTCATGATAAAGCAATTGCTTATTCATGATGAAGCAATTGCTTGGTCATGATGAAGCAATTGCTTGGTCATGATGAAGCAACGACAAGTCCACGCTATCTTTTTTTACTGACCTGCCCGATACTATTCCCGGCACGTCCCGTTTTTTCTGTAATCACACAAATAAAAGAAAAAAAAAGCCGCATTTGGCAACAGTTTAATTATTTTTAACTATCTTTGTACGCCGAATATATGTAATATAGACAATGAATATACTCGTCACAGGAGCAAACGGACAATTGGGCAACGAAATGCGCATCGTGTCGAAAGGCTCGTCGGACAGATATATTTTTACGGATGTCACGCAGCAAGAAGGCGTGGGAACCGTCTTTCTGGACATCACCGACCTCGATGCCATCCGCGCCATGGTCAGGGAAAACGACGTGCAGGCCATCGTGAACTGCGCAGCATGGACCAACGTAGATGCAGCGGAAGCACCGGAGAACCATGCATTGGTCGAGAAGCTCAACGCCATAGCCCCGGAGAACCTCGCCAAAGCCATGAAGGAGGTCGGCGGCTGGCTCATACAAATATCCACGGACTACGTCTTCGGCAAGGAACCCTACAACACCCCCTGCCGCCCCGACCAGCAAGGCACACCGACAGGCGTCTATGGCGAGACAAAGAAGATTGGAGAGGAGCGAATAATAAAGGCCTACAGCCCCCTCCCCGCTCCCCCTTTGGGGGAGTGCTCTATGAAGCCTGATGTTTGCCAGCTTGGACACTCCCCCAAAGGGGGAGCAGGAGGGGGCTTCATCATCATCCGCACGGCATGGCTCTACAGCGAGTTTGGCAAGAACTTCTGCAAGACGATGTTGGGCCTCACCGCCACCAAGCCGCAGCTCAAGGTTGTCTTCGACCAATGCGGCACACCGACGTACGCCCTCGACCTGGCAAAAGCCATTCAGGTCATCCTCGCGAAGCCCGTGCAAGGCATCTACCACTTCTCGAACGAAGGCGTCTGCTCGTGGTACGACTTCACGCAGATGATAGCCCGCATAGCCGGACACAAGGACTGCGAGATACTGCCCTGCTACTCGACAGAGTACCCAAGTCCCGTGAAGCGTCCCGCCTACTCCGTACTGGACAAGCGTAGCATCCGCGAGACCTTCGGCGTACAGGTTCCCTACTGGGTCGATTCGCTGGAAAAATGCATCGCTAACATAAAAAAGAATGGTTCGTTATAACGATATAACGTCATAAAGAAAAGGAAAAAGAAATATGGAAGTAATCAAGACAGCCATTAAGGGCTTACTCATCATAGAACCCCGCATCTTCAAAGATGCACGCGGCTATTTCTTCGAGTCATTCTCCCAACGGGAGTTTGAAGAGAAGGTCGGCCCCATCAATTTCGTGCAGGACAACGAAAGCATGTCATCCTACGGTGTTATGCGCGGCCTGCACTTCCAACGTCCGCCCTACACACAGAGCAAGCTCGTTCGCTGCGTGAAAGGTGCAGTGCTCGATGTGGCCGTTGACATACGCAAAGGCTCACCCACCTACGGGCAGCACGTCGCAGTGGAGCTGACCGGAGAAAACCACCGGCAGTTCTTCATCTCTAAAGGTTTTGCACATGGCTTTGCCGTGCTGAGCGAGACAGCCGTCTTCCAGTACAAGTGCGACGAGTTCTACCACCCCGAAGCCGACGATGGCATCTCCATCACAGACGAAAGCCTCGGCATCGACTGGCGCATCCCCACCGAGAAAGCCATCCTAAGCGAGAAGGACACACGCCACGCCTGCCTTAAAGACTTCGACAGCCCCTTCTATTCATAATTCTTAATTCATAATTCATAATTGTTATATATGAAACGAAATATCGTCATCACAGGCGGAGCCGGGTTCATCGGCAGTCACGTCGTACGGCTCTTCGTCAACAAGTACCCGGAGTACAACATCATCAACCTCGACAAGCTGACCTACGCCGGCAACCTCGCCAACCTCAAGGACATCGAGAACAAGCCCAACTACAAGTTCGTCCGCATGGACATCTGCGACTTCGATGCCTTCCTGAAGCTCATGCAGGACGAAAAGGTCGACGGCATCATCCACCTCGCAGCAGAGAGCCATGTGGACCGCTCTATCAAAGACCCCTTCACCTTCGCCCGTACCAATGTCATGGGCACACTCTCCCTCTTGCAGGCAGCCAAGCTCTACTGGGAAAGCCTGCCGGAGAAGTACGAAGGCAAGCGCTTCTACCACATCTCGACCGACGAGGTGTATGGCGCACTCGAAATGACCAACCCCGAAGGCATCGAGCCGCCCTTCACCACGACAGCCAGCAGCTCCGAGCACCATCTGGCATACGGCAAGGACTTCTTCTACGAGACAACGAAGTACAACCCGCACAGTCCGTACTCGGCATCGAAGGCCTCGAGCGACCACTTCGTACGCGCCTTCCACGACACATACGGAATGCCGACCATCGTGACGAACTGCTCCAACAACTACGGCCCTTATCAGTTCCCCGAGAAGCTGATACCCCTCTTCATCAACAACATACGCCACCGCAAGCCGCTCCCTGTCTATGGCAAGGGCGAGAACGTGCGCGACTGGCTCTACGTTGAGGATCACGCCCGCGCCATCGACACCATCTTCCACAACGGTACCATCGCCGAGACCTACAACATCGGCGGCTTCAACGAATGGAAGAACATCGACATCATCAAGACCGTCATCAAGACCGTTGACCGTCTGCTTGGCCGTCCCGAAGGCGCAGACCTCGACCTCATCACCTACGTCACAGACCGCCTCGGCCACGACGCACGCTATGCCATCGACTCCACCAAGCTCCAGAAGGAACTCGGCTGGGAACCGTCGCTCCAGTTCGAGGAAGGCATCGAGAAGACCGTCAAGTGGTATCTCGACAACCAGGCGTGGATGGACAATGTCACCTCTGGCGACTACCAGAAGTATTATGAAGACATGTACGACAAGAGATAAAAGAACAAACATAAACCAAATAAACATTAAACTATGATGACTCGTATTCAAACACGACTGACAGCATTGCTCACGGCAGCAATGCTCACAACGGTATTCTCCGCACATGCCCAGGAGGAGAAGTACGTTCCCTATCCTTATGCCTTCATCGGCATACAGGGAGGCGCCCAGACTACTCTCACGGATTACAACAACTGGAAACTCATCACGCCCACTGCCAGTGTCCACATTGGTGTGCACTTCACGCCCGCATTCGCTGTAAGGCTGCATGTCAACGGCGTCTGGAACAAAGGCGGCATCTACGGCTTTGGCTATGACACGACTTACAAATACAAGTACGCGACAAGCAACCTCGATGCCATGATCAACCTGGTCAACCTCTTTTCAAAAGGGGACTACCATCCTGTAAATCTCTATCTCATTGGCGGTGTAGGCATCAACTATGCCTGGAACAACGAGGTATCCCCGCTCTTGAACCGGTACATTCCTCTGTCAAACAGCAGGAACCGCCTGAGCCACAACTTCCGCATTGGCACCATGCTCGACGTGAACATCGCACGCAATTGGAGTGTCAACCTTGAAGTTGCAGCAAACAGCTTAAGCGACCGCTACAACAGCAAAATCAACGGCAACGACGACTGGCAGATTACGGCACAGCTTGGTCTGACATACAAGTTCGGCGTCCGCCACAAAGTAAAGAGCAACCGCGCTGCTGATATTATCGAGACTCCCGAGACAAACACAGGACAGACCGAGACAACCCCTGCCAACACAAATGTTGAGATTGCCAAACCCGAACCGACTCCTGCACCGGCACCCGTAGTGAAGGAAGAGAGCATCACCCGCAACATCTTCTTCGGACTCCGTGAAACAAAGGTTTCTTCTACAGAGCAGGCCAAGCTTGCAGAAGCAGCAAAGTGGCTCAAGGAACATCCCGAAGCAAAAGTCACCGTCACTGGTTATGCCGACAAGGGTACTGGCACAGCCGCTGTCAATGCCCGCTACGCCAAGCAGCGTGCCGAATCCGTGACAAAGGAACTGACCAAGAAATACGGCATCGATGCAAAACGCATCACCACCTCCTCAAAGGGTGACACCGTACAGCCCTTCGCCAACAATGACGAGAACCGCGTCACTATCGTGATTGCAAAAGAATAATTCATCACCTTGACTATAGTATGCGACGAGTCAAAACAATCCTCTTAACAGTACTGACAGCTATCTGCCGACCACGGCAGATAGCTGCCACTGTTGTGGCATTCATGCTCATCGCCCTGCTTCGCTTCATCGCTTTCCACTTTGACGTGTTCAATCCCGTGGCACAAGCAACCAAGGGATTCTCTACCACCGACATCTTCTACGACATGATGCTGGCATCGCCTGCCGATACCTGCAGCACAATCGTCATCGTAGACATCACCAGTCTGCACGACCGCGACTCAATAGCCTCTGTGCTTGACGAGATTGATGCCCTTGAACCTGCTGCCATCGACATAGATGTCGTCTTCGAACATCCCAGGGAACCCATCGGAGACACCCACCTTTGGAACACGGCGGCAACACTCTCCAAGGCCGTCTTCTCTTTCAAGATGATAGACCCCGACCGCGAACGGAACGAGTTCACACGGCAGGTACACTCCTTCTTTGCCGCAGACCTGGAACTCAACGAAGGTTTTGTCAATGTGGACCGAAGCATGATACGCAACATCCCGCTCTGTCTGGAAATGAAAGGCAAACCCTACCCTTCTGTCATCGCACGCATGATGGAAGTCCTGCAGGACAAGCCCTTTGACTACCAGAACCATCGCAAACGCCCCATCAACTACGAGCCTACCGTCTTCCGCATCATCCCATACGACTCCATACAGCACTACGCCAAGTACATCACGGGGCATATCGTGATGTTCGGAGGTGCACACGAAAGTGTCGACATGCTCTATACGCCGTTGGGTCAGATGCACGGCATAGAGGTGTTGTGCTATGCCATGAAGACCATGCTTGAAATGAAGAAGCAGAACAACTGCACAGGCATCCTTTACTGGCTGCTGACTATCCTGTTCTCATATATTGGTGTTAGCTGCATTATGGCATACAAGGAAAAGACCTTGCGCATGAGAGATGGTATAATTGGCGACCTGCTACGTACCACGCTCATTACTTCCCTCTTTATCTTCTCGATGATGGTCATATACATATCAGTCGGATTCATGCTCTTCACCAAATGGCGATTCAGTTTCGACCTGACTCCAACATTGTCCGTAATGGCATTTGCCACCACCGCTGCAGACATTGTTCGCATCATTATCAAGTACACATTTCCGCATATATATATAATGTATTATAATAAATAGTCAAGGCTAAAAATAACATATCATGAAACGTATTTATTTAAGCACCTCACTTTTGATGATGCTTTTTACCTTTTGTGCAAACATTTTTGCACAGGCACCAGTGCAGACCTTTCTTGTCGGAGAGGTAAGCAAGTCTGTCATCCTCTACCAGGGCAACAAGAAACTCGCCGTCACCCCTGGCGATGAGCTGCCCCTCGGTGCCATGCTGACCATCCCCGAGAAAGGACGCCTCGTCGTTTACAATGAAGAGAAGCTGCGTCAGTACACCATCATGCAGGCTGGCACATACACTTTGGCAGAGTTCCTCAATAGCAGCCGCAAGAAGAATGTGCCCGAGAAAGCCTTCAAGGGCATCATCAAACTTGTTACCGCTGGCGACAAGCTGCCCGACGGCGTGGCAACCATCGACCGCGAGATACGGGCCGATTCTATCGCAGCTCCCACAGAGACAGATTCTAACACAGTTCCTCAAGAATAAGAGATGACGCGCTTTTTCCTACTCCTACTCCTTGCCCTGTCCTGCACGACTCTTCCAGCACAGAGGCAGACGAAAGAAATGACAAATCTGAAAGAAAAGTTTGAAAAAGCTTTTAAAAAAGGACGGCTGGACGAAGCAAACAAGCTTGCGGACAGCATTCTGGTACTCTACGCCAGAAATGGATATTGCTTTGGGGAATGTTATGCCGAGGCAAAACATGCCAAGGCACACGCCGCTGCTGCCAGCAAAGACTATGCCTTGGCACAGCAGATTATGGACGAAGTCATCGCCATCCGGCTCGACAAACGAACCGAACTCAACAACGAACGCTTGGGAGATTCCTACTTCGACCGAGGCAGATACCAAAAGCAGAGGAACATAGACCAGGCTATTGCCGACATGCAGGCGGCAGCCGAAGCCTACAAAAAGGCCAAAGATCCCAAGTGTGCTACCGCGCTCAACGAAATGGCACAGTATTATAAGTTCCGAGGGGCACCGGGCGACGCTGACCGTGAAGCTGAATGTTACAAGAATGCTTTACCCTATGCAGAGAAGGGCACGCCAGATTATCTCACTGCCGCCGGCAGAATGATAATGGCATACAACGAGCAGGGTAAATCAGCCAAGGCAAACAAGCTGGCCAAGCAATTGGATAAGACCGCCAAAAAGGTTTATGAGAAGGAACCCGTCCGCTATGCCGACTTCCTGTATTCTACATCAGTCGCCGAAGCAAAAAACCAGCAATATACACAAGCACTTGAATACGCCGACAAAGCATTTGCCATCTACGAGGAAACGGGCCACACCTCCGACCACAACTATGCCATTCTGCTCAAAAACACGGCGGACTGCCATTTCCATTTGCAGCACTATAAGGAAGCGCTCTCATTCTACGAGCAGGCAAGTCCCCTACTTCTGAAGTTTGAGGGTGAGGGTGGGAAGGTCTACCAAGGCTGTTTCAAGCAGCTCATCGCCACCAACGCAAAGCTCGGACACACCGACCTGGCACAGGAATACTCGCACAAGCAGCAGGAGAAGCTCTTCTCCGGTGTCAGCGACACAACAACCTTAGGCTACGCCCACACGCTTGCCACACAGGCACAGATGCAGGCAGACATGGGTAACTACGGCGAAGCCGTCGTTTGGGGCGAACGTGCCCTGCGGCGGTATGAAGCACGAGGTGACTCTCGCCAGCAGGCACTCATGCTTTCCACACTGAGCGGCTACTACACGCATCTCGGACAGCAGCAGCGTGCTGACAGCCTCACGGCGCTCTCCCTGCAACTCAGCCACAGACAAGGCTTCACCCAGACAGAGGCAGACGCCCTCAACCAGCAGGGATTATCGCTATACAACAAGGGGCAGTATAAAGAAGCCGACGAAGCCTTTCAGCAAGCACTCTCGCTGTATGAAAAGTCGAGACAAACGGGCTCCACAGCATACGCCAACGTCCTCTGCAACCGCGCACTCTCCCAAAGAGCGCTCAACAACCCCAAGAATGCCATCACCCTCACCCGCCAGGCTCTTGACCTGCAGATAGGCATCCTTGGCCCTGAGCATGGCGACAACGTCACGCCCCTCTTCAACCTTGCCATGTACTACCACCGGCTCGGACAGATGGACAGCGTGGCCCACTACTATCACCGCGCCATCACATTGCAGACAAGGCAAGTGCGCAACAACTTCTCCTTCCAGTCCACAAGACAGCGCGAACAATTCTGGCAAAGCAAGAACTCACTCTACCAGAAGGCTCCGCTCCTTGCCACCTACCCCGACGAAACCCCAGCCAGCCTGCTTTCCGACATCTACAATGCGCAATTGTTTACCAAAGGCATACTGCTCAACAGCGAGGTCGACTTCCGCCGGCTCCTACAGAAGTCTGCCGACAAAGAAGTCCTGGAAAAATACGACGAGCTGCAAGGATTGCGTGCCGAACTGCAACAATGCTACGAAGCGAAAGCCGGCGAGGGCAAGAGCAGCATCCCGGACCTGCAGCACCGCATCGGCAGACTCGAATATGACATTGTGCGCCAATGCAAAGCCTACGGCGACTTCACACAAAACCTCTCGCTAACCTCTGACTCCGTTCGCCGCGCCCTCAAGTCCGACGAGGCTGCCATAGAGTTCCTTGAAGCGGACATCACCTACAACGGCAAGCCCGACCGCCTCTACCTCGCCCTCATCCTACGGCCGAATTGGGAAGCACCCCGAGCCTGCCGCCTCTTCTTCCGCAGCGACATGGAGGAGCTGGGCTACCCAGCCAATGCGTCGGTCAGTGAACTACTGAGCAAGCAGGAATGGCAGAACAAGATTTACAGCGACTGCAAGCTCGGCAAACTCGTTTGGGGAGAACTACTTATAAAGCTCGATGGTGCTGCTCATATCTACTTTGCCCCGACCGGCATTTTCTACCAATGGGGCATTGAGTACATGCCTATCACCGATGACGGCACACGCATCTCCGACACATTGAGCGTGTCCCGTCTCTCCTCCACAAAGCTGCTGGCACAACGCACAGCGACGAAAGAGGCCTTCAGCGACGGGGAAATCGTCATCTACGGCGGTATGCTCTACGACATGGACAAGGATGACATGATTGCCCTGCACAACAAGCAGGAAGACGACGAAGACGAGGACGAGGATTTCCTCGCCATGTATGCCGCCGAGCAGGAGCAGGCTGACTCCCTTGCCATATTCGACTTGGCAGAGCGCGGTGCGTCCGTCGAGAACCTCATCGGCGCAAAGAAAGAAGCCGAAGAGATAGAACAGCTACTGTTCGACGCGGGAAAGGGAGACGACTGCACGAAATACAGCTTCGATGGCACGGAGGAAACCTTCAAGCGACTGAGTGGACGCGATATTTCGCTGCTCCACATCGCCACACACGGCTTCTCCTATCCGATGGAGAACAGCAGCCACCTCGACTGGCTCAAGTCCTCCGCCACGTCGGGCGCAATGCCTACCGACCCACTCAGCTACTCGGGACTGCTCTTCTCTGGCTGCAACAACAAACTGCAACACCCGGCAGACTTCCCGTCCGGCATCGAAGACGGCATCCTCACGGCACACGAAATCGCACAGCTCAACCTGCAAGACCTGCAGCTCACTGTGCTCTCCGCCTGTCAGACGGGTACGGGAACCCTGCAGGAAGACGGTGTGTTCGGTGTACAGCGTGGCTTCAAGAAGGCTGGAGCGCATACCCTCGTCATGAGCCTCTGGAGCGTCAACGACGCAGCCACACAGCTCATGATGACCTCCTTCTACAAGGCCCTGCTTGGCGGCGATAATCGCCACGACGCCTTCCTCAAGGCGCAGCAGACCGTCCGCCAGGCATATCCCGACCCACACTTCTGGGCACCCTTCATCATGCTCGACGATATTTGACAAAAAAAAGAGGAAGCATCCGCTTCCTCTTTTTTTGTTTTACGCTGTAAGGAGTTCGACGAGCTTCTCCACAGCGGCGTGGATGCCGTCGAGGTTCTTGCCGCCTGCTGTGGCGAAGTGGGGCTGACCACCGCCGCCGCCCTGCATGAGCTGTGCGGCCTCGCGGATGTTCTTGCCGATATTGACACCTGAAGCAACAGCACTGTCGGAGGCAGCTGCGGTGAGAAGCGGCTTGCCGCCTGCCACAGAACCTATCACGACGATGCTGTTCTCCACCTCTGCGCGGAGCTGGAAGGCAATGTCCTTGACGAACTCTGCACCAAGAGGTGTGATGGCTGTCAACACTTTGAAACCGTTTATCTCCTTTTGCTTGGCAAGCATATCCTTCTTGAGGTCTGCTGCCCGTTCGCGCATGGTGTCCTCCACCTGCTTGCGCAGTTCGGCATTGTCGCTGATGGCCTTCTGAATGGTGCCGACCAGGTCGGGAGCATTGTTGAAGAGGCTGCGGAGACCATTTATCATGTCCTGCTGCCTGTCCATAGCTTTCTCGACGGCCTTGCCCGTGATGGCTTCGATGCGGCGCACGCCTGCAGCCACACTGCTCTCGGAGAGGATGCGAACCATGCCGATGCAGCCTGTGGCGCTTGCATGACAGCCGCCGCAGAACTCTACGCTCGTGCCGAACTGGATGACGCGCACCCTGTCGCCGTACTTCTCACCAAAGAGGGCGATGGCACCAAGCTTCTTGGCTTCCTCGATGGGTGTGTCGCGATATTCCTGCAAGGGCAGGTTCTGGCGGATGCGCTCGTTGACGAGATGCTCCACCTCGCGAATCTGTTCGGGCGTCACCTTCTCGAAATGCGAGAAGTCGAAGCGCAGGTAGTCGGGCGTCACGAGTGAACCCTTCTGTTCAACATGGTTGCCGAGCACTTCCTTGAGGGCTTGGTCGAGGAGGTGCGTACAGGTGTGGTTGGCCTCGATAGCATGGCGGCGCTCCACATCCACGCAGGCCATGAACTCTGCCTCGGGATTGGTAGGAATACGCTCAAGCAAATGAATGCTCACGCCATTCTCTTTCTTTGTGTCGATGACCCTGATGGTCTCATTTTCATTCACGAGTACGCCGCTGTCGCCTACCTCGCCGCCCATCTCGCCATAGAACGGTGTCTGGTCGAGGATGGCTTCATAGACAACACCTTTCTTCTGCTTCACCTCGCGATACTTCACGATGTGGCAGGTGTATTCGGTAAAGTCGTAGCCGACGAAACGGGATATTTCTCCCTCTCCTTGGGAGAGGGCCGGGGAGAGGCTAACCCAGTCGCCAGCTTCTACCTGTGCGGCGTTGCGGGCACGCTCCTTTTGCTTCTGCATTTCGACGTTGAAGCCCGCCTCGTCAACTGTGAGGCCGTTCTCGCGACAGATAAGTTCTGTGAGGTCGAGGGGGAAGCCGTAGGTGTCGAAGAGCGTGAATGCCTTCTCGCCTTCTATCTCCGTCTTGCCGGCAGCCTTTGCCTCCTTCATCACACCATCCAGCAGTTTAATACCCGTTTCAAGTGTGCGGAGGAAACTCTCTTCCTCTTCCTTCATCACCTTCGCAATGAGTTCTTTCTGTCCTTCCAGTTCGGGATAGGTGGCTCCCATTTCCTGAATGAGGACGGGCAAGAGACGATAGATGAAGGCTTCCTTCTGTCCGAGGAAAGTATAGGCGTAGCGGACGGCACGACGCAGGATGCGGCGAATGACGTAACCGGCCTTGGCGTTGCCAGGCAGCTGACCGTCTGCGATAGAGAAAGCAATGGTGCGCAGGTGGTCTGCAACAACTCTCATAGCCACATCGACAGACTCGCCCGGACCCTCTCCCAACCTCTCCCTTGTAGGGAGAGGAGCAGTTACATTTGCAGAGCTATCTTCTCCCCTCCCTACAAGGGAGGGGGTGGAGGAGGGTCTTCCGTACGTCAGCCCCGTGAGCTGCTCAATGGCACGGATGATGGGCTGGAAGACGTCAGTATCGTAGTTGGAGTGCTTGCCCTGGATGGCTCGGACGAGGCGCTCGAAGCCCATGCCCGTGTCAATCACATTCATGCCAAGCGGCTCCAGGTGGCCGTCGGCCTTGCGCTCGTACTGCATGAAGACGATGTTCCAAATCTCGATGACCTGCGGGTCGTCCTTGTTGACGAGTTCGCGGCCAGGCACTTTCGCTTTCTCTTCGGGTGTACGGCTGTCGAGATGAATCTCCGAGCAAGGTCCGCAAGGGCCTGTATCGCCCATTTCCCAGAAGTTATCGTGCTTGTTGCCGTTGATGATATGGTCAGCCGGAACGTGCTTCAACCAATAGCCTGCGGCCTCATCGTCGCGGACAAGGTTTTCTTCGGGAGAACCCTCGAACACGGTGACGTAGAGGTCCTTGGGGTCGAGCTTCAGCAAATCCACAAGGTATTCCCAAGCCATATCGATAGCCCCTTCCTTGAAGTAGTCGCCGAACGACCAGTTGCCGAGCATCTGGAAGAACGTCCCGTGCCGCGGCGTGTGGCCGACCTCTTCGATGTCGAGGGTGC
>JAFXZK010000058.1 GCA_017541265.1 Bacteroidaceae bacterium
TGGAGGGGGAGTCAGAGGGGGCCGATATTCAGGTGGCTATAGTGGCGGGGTTCCACCTCTTCCCATTCCGAACAGAGAAGTTAAGCCCGCCCGCGCCGATGGTACTGCACACCCGTGGGAGAGTAGGTAGCCGCCGTTTTTAGCAAGTGAAGCCCTTCGAGAGAAATCTTGGAGGGCTTCTTTTGTTTATTAGCGAAAAAAGTCGTACCTCTGCGCGAAATAAAGCATGTTACACATGGAAAAGCATTTCAAGAGAACAACCATTACGTCCGCTTTGCCCTACGCGAACGGACCAGTCCATATCGGTCACTTGGCTGGTGTTTATGTGCCGGCTGACATCTATGCACGCTACCTTAGGCTGAAGGGTCGCGAGTGCCTGTTCATTGGCGGCAGCGACGAGCACGGCGTGCCTGTCACCATTCGTGCCCGCAAGGAAGGCATCACTGTTCAGGAGGTCGTGGACCGCTACCACAACCTCATCAAGGACAGCTTCGAGCGCTTCGGCATCTCCTTCGATGTCTATAGCCGCACGACGAGCAAGACGCACCACAAGCTGGCCAGCGACTTTTTCCGCAAGCTCTACGACGAGGGCAAGTTCATCGAGCAGGTCAGTGAACAGTTCTACGACGAGCAGACCGGTCACTTCCTGACCGACCGCAACATTCGCGGCGAATGCCCCCGTTGCCATGCCCCCGAAGCCTACGGCGACCAGTGCGAGAAATGCGGAGCAACGCTTTCGCCCGAGGAGCTTATCAATCCCTACAATGCCGAGACGGGCAATCCGCTGGTCAAGAAACCTACGAAGCACTGGTACCTGCCCCTCGACAAGGACCAGCAGTGGCTTGAGAAGTGGATACTGGAGGACCACAAGGAGTGGCGAAGCAATGTCTATGGTCAGTGCAAGAGCTGGCTCGACGGCGGACTGAGGCCTCGTGCTGTGACGCGCGACCTCGACTGGGGCATTCCCGTTCCCATCGAAGGTGCAGAGGGCAAGGTGCTCTATGTATGGTTCGATGCTCCTATCGGCTACATCAGTAATACGAAAGAGCTTTGCGACGCACGGCCTGAACTTGGTTCTTGGGAGAAGTGGTGGAAGGACCCCGAGACCAGATTGGTCCATTTCATCGGCAAAGACAACATCGTCTTCCACTGCATCGTCTTCCCCGCAATGCTCAAGGCGCACGGCGACTACATCCTGCCTGACAACGTGCCGAGCAACGAGTTCCTCAATCTCGAGGGCAACAAGATATCGACCTCGAAGAACTACGCCGTCTGGCTCAACGAGTACCTCGACGAACTACCGAACCGTCAGGATGAGCTTCGCTATGTGCTCACTGCCAATGCACCCGAGACTAAGGACAACGACTTCACCTGGGATGACTTCCAGGCACGCTGCAACAACGAGCTGGTAGCCGTTTATGGCAACTTCGTGAACCGTGCCCTGCAGCTGACGCAGAAGTACTACGAAGGCCGAGTGCCTGAGTGCGGAGAGTTGAACGACTACGATAGGGAGACGCTTGCCGAGTTCTGCGACGTCAAGGCACGACTGGAGCAGCTTCTCGAAGGCTTCAAGTTCCGCGAGGCACAGAAGGAGGCCATGAACCTTGCCCGCATCGGCAACAAGTACATCGCCGACTGCGAGCCGTGGAAGGTCATCAAGACCGACCCCGAGCGCGTCAAGACCATTATCTACCTCAGTCTGCAGATAACTGCCAACCTCGCCATCGCCTTCGAACCGTTCCTGCCCTTCAGCAGCAAGCGTTTGAGGGAGATGATAGCCCTCGACACCTTCTCGTGGGAAGACCTTGGTCGCACCGACATCCTTCCGGCAGGCAAGCAACTGCCCAAGCCCGAACTGCTCTTCACCAAAATTGAAGACGAGGTAGTGGCTCAGCAGAAGAAGAAACTCGAGGACACGCTCAAGGCCAACGAAGAGGCTGCTTATAAGGCAACTCCCGTGAAGCCCGTCGTCTCGTTCGAGGACTTCGAGAAGCTTGACATCCGCGTCGGCATCGTCAAGGCTTGCGAAAAAATCAAGAAGAGCAAGAAGCTCCTGAAGTTCACTCTTGATGACGGCAGCGGTCAGGACCGCACTATCCTGAGCGGCATAGCGCAGTGGTATGAGCCCGAAAGGTTAGTCGGCAAGCGCGTACTTTTCATTGCCAACTTTGCGCCTCGCCAGATGATGGGCGAAGAGAGCCAAGGCATGATACTCTCTGCCGTCAACTACAACGGCGACCTCAGCGTCACGACCGTCCTGGACCCCGTCAAGGGCGGCAGCCAGGTGGGGTAGTTATCTCGTCAGTATCTTTCTGATTTGCATTTGGTGCCCGTCTTTGTCGATATAGCGGAGCAGTAGGGTGGTGGCGCGATAGGCAGAGAGTTCGGACAGGCTCTTCACATGCCCCAGCAAAGTGCCGCTCATGGTATAGACATCGATGTGGTCAGCCTCTGTCGCCGGTGCCTTGCCTATTGCATCCGGTGACTGTACAGGAATCTCGATGGTGCGCTTGTCCTCGCCGTACTCGTTTTTCACGCTCACATCAATCCACACCATGTTGCCGCGGCTGAGGTCCTTGACGTAAACATGCGCGGGGGACGACTCTTTGACGTGTTGAATATGGTAGAAGGAACTGTATTCCTGCTCCACACCGATGGTGACGGACGATGCTCCGACGTAAGAGACGGTGAAGCTGTAGTCGTAGAGCGTGGCGTAGCCATTGTCGATGACCGTCTCATCGTCGATGGAAAGAATTTTTGGTGCGCCATCCTGTGCATAGGCCTGTATGCTTAGGAGCAATACAAACAAGGTGAAAACGATGCGGTTGTACATACTGAGGCATTTAGTGTGTATGCTATAAATATAACGGCAGCAGAGGCCATATTATTGTGCGGGGAAGATTCTTTCTGGGTGAGGGAATGCCTCTCAGATGTCGTCCTTCCACATGCGGAAGGGATAGCGGCGCATGTGGCTGTTGTAGAAGCGGCGGTCGCCCGTCACTTCTTTTCCGATGAAATGGGGCTTTTCGAATGTGTCATCCTCGCTTTCCAACTCTATTTCCGCCATGACGAGACCTTCGTTCTCTCCCTCGAAGACATCGACCTCCCATGTGTGGCAGCCGTCAGTCGAGGGAACGAGCCAGCGTGTTTTCTCTATGATGCCTGGTTCACAAATCTTCATCAAGGCTTCTGCCTCTGCCAGGGGAATCTCTTTCTCCCATTCAAAGCGCGCCAAGCCAGCCTTGTTGCTGGGGCCTTTGATGGTGAGGTAGCCCTTGTCGCCACGGATGCGGACACGGACAGTACGTCCATTACCCGAGGCTACGTAGCCCTGAGCAATGTGAGTGCTACTGACGGCAAGATGTTTGAACTCACCGATGACGAGAAACTTACGCTCAACTTCTATAAAACTCATGATGCAATTATTCGGGTGGACTTTATTTTTCAAAGGGATTACCCTGCGGGTCGCGACTTACAACCCATCGGAAGGCATTGACGAAAAGAAGATTCTGCGTGGCATCGATGAAACCGTCCTCGCCATGCCCCATGTTAAGGTAAATCATACGGTAGCGAGTGTTGGTCCACACGATAGGGAAATCACCGAAACGGACAACGTCCTTCAGCCCGAAGGGATACATCTTCTGCGAGATGGAAAGGAGAACTTGCACGTCGGCATTCTGGCGAGGCGATGGTTGCCACTGGTAGAACTCGCTGGCAGGGACCACAAAGCTGGATGGCAGTGAGACAGTGACAGGATGCAAGGTGTTGTCGCACTCGACGAGAGCTGGCTGCGGTGGCCAGTTGTTGCAGTAGAACTGTCCGCATCCAAGGAACTGGTTGAACCAGGGCCAGTGGGTGTTGCGGTCGTTGTAGGCAGAGGCATGGAATCCCATCCATCCGCCTCCGTTTTCCATGAACTGCTGGAAAGCCTCGCGCTGCTCCTTTCCTGCAGGAGCGGCATTGAGGCTGATGATGATGCTATAGTCGCGCAGCTTTTCGTATGAATAGTCGGCCAGGGATGTGGTGGTGTCGAGTATCCAGCCTTCGCCGTAGGTGAGTTTTTGGAAGAAACGGATAGCCTGCTTGTCGAACTGCACGTGGGCTTCTTCTGCTCCAGGCTCCCAGTGGAGAAGAGCCTTGAAGCGTGGAGCACGGGCATAGTTGGCAGGGTACTCGTCAGGTTGCTGGGCAAGGGCAAGAAGGCAAGTAAAAAGAGAAAGCAGGGCGATGATGTGCTTCATTGTCGTTCATGCTTTTTTATTTATCGTTCAGAGTCCAACGGATGGCATTGCGGAAGAGAGTGAGGAAGGCAGGATTGTCGAAGAGGGAGCGGCTGTGGCCGAACTGGAAATACACGTTGCGGGCCTTCTTGTGTGGATTGGTCCAGATAACAGGGTGGTCGCCCATCTTGATGTCGGTTGGAATCGTATAGCTGCACTCGTCAACATGTGCAAGAACATGTACATTGGGACGAGGGTTGGTATCGTATATGTACCATTCGTCTTCTGCAACGACAAAGGTGGCAGGTGCACCCTGCATGACGGGATGGGTTGTATCTTCTACCTGAACTGTTCCATCTGCCTTCTCTGCAATGTAGTTGCGATAGCGTATCTTGCCGAGGAAATCGGAGAACCAGTTCCACATAGGGAATCCGTCGAACTCCCCGAGCAGGCTGGCGTGGTGGAAGCCAATGAAGCCGCCCTTGCCTCGGTCGATGTAGCGTTGCATATCGTTTTTGGCATCGGGACTCCAGGCATAGGGAGGATGGTTGAGCATGAGTATGAGCCGGTACTTTAGCAGTTCACCTTTCTGTATATGTTGTGCCGAGCTAAGGACGGTGAGCCGGAAGTTGAGTGAATCCTGCTGTCCTTCCAGCCATTGGAGTCCAGCGGATGTGAAGCCTTCGTGAAGTCCACCTCGCTCTGCCAATACGAGAACCTGGCGAGGCTGCTGGGCAAAAGCGAAGATTGGCAGAAGGAATAATAGGAGAAATGGTTTCATTCTGCACCAAATTCCATTAAATATGCTTTGATGAAGGCGTCGATTTTGCCGTCCATCACGCCGCCGACATCGCTGGTCTGGTAGTTGGTGCGGTGGTCTTTGACGCGGCGGTCGTCAAAGACGTAGCTCCTTATCTGGCTGCCCCATTCAATCTTTTTCTTGCCTGCCTCGACCTTCGCCTGCTCCGCCATGCGGTGCTTTAACTCTTTGTCGTACAGGATGGAACGCAGCAATCGCATGGCATTCTCCTTGTTCTTCGGCTGGTCGCGCGTTTCGGTGTTCTCAATGAGGATTTCCTCTTCCTCGCCTGTATAGGGGTCTTTGTACTGATAACGCAAGCGGACGCCGGACTCGACCTTGTTGACGTTCTGTCCGCCGGCACCGGAGCTGCGGAAGGTGTCCCAAGAGATGCGTGCCTGTTCGATATTCACTTCGATGGTGTCATCCACGAGGGGGGTGACGAAGACCGAGGCGAAGCTGGTCATGTGCTTGCCCTGGGCATTGTACGGCGAGACGCGGACGAGACGATGCACGCCGTTCTCGCTCTTGAGATAACCATAGGCGAATTCGCCCTGAATCTCCAATGTGCAGGACTTGATGCCGGCATCGTCGCCATCGAGGAGGTTGCTGACCACGCACTTGTAGCCGTGCGTCTCGGCATAGCGCATGTACATTCGCATGAGCATCTGCGCCCAGTCCTGTGCCTCGGTGCCGCCCGCGCCGGAGTTTATCTTGAGCACCGCATCCATGCTGTCCTCCTCGCGGCGCAGCATGTTCTTGAGTTCGAGTTCTTCTACGGCGGCGATGGCTTTGGCATAAATGGCATCCACCTCGTCCTCCGTGACGAGTTCCTCCTTGTAGAACTCGAAGGCGGTGTCGAGTTCGTCGCAAAGCGTCTTGACCTCGGCATAGCCTTTGAGCCACTTCTCCAGCCCTTTAACAAGCTTCATCTGTGCTTCGGCACGCTTCTGGTCGTCCCAGAAGCCTGGGGCTTGCGTGCGGAGCTGTTCTTCTTCGTATTGTATCTTTTTGGAGTCGATGTCGAGGTAGCGGTTGAGCTGCTCGGTGCGCTCCTTGACTTCTTTTAACTGATCTTGGGTTATCATATATAAAAATGAAAAAATGAAAGAATGAAAAAATGAAAGAACCTTATTCTTCGTACATCTTTGCTATTTGTTCCTTGTATCGTTCGTTGAGGACGGGGCGCTTCACCTTCAGGGTGTTGGTCAGTTCGCCGCGCTCCATGCTGAAAGGTTCAGGCAGGAGGGTAATGCGCTTCACCTGCTCGTAGGAGGCGAGGTCTTGCTGAATGGTATCTATCCTGTCCATGACGAACTGCACTATCTCCTTGTTGGCACAAAGCTCGGCGCGGCTGTTATAGGCAATGCCTCTCCGGGAAGCCAGTTCTTCGAGCAGCTTGTACTCCGGAATGACGAGTGCCGAGACGAACTTGTGCTGGTCGGCGATGATGACGATTTGGTCGATGTAGCGGTCCACACAGAACTTCGACTCGAGCATCTGCGGCGCGATGTATTTGCCGTTGCTCGTCTTGAAGAGGTCCTTGATGCGCTCTGTCATGTATAGTTCGCCGTCCTTCATGTAGCCCGCGTCGCCCGTGTGGAACCAGCCGTCCTCGTCTATCGCCATCGCTGTAATCTCCGCCTTGCGGTAGTAGCCCTTCGTGATGGTGTCGCCCTTGAGCAGAATCTCATTGTTCTCGCCGAACTTGACCTTCACGCCGTCCAGCGGGCGCCCGATGGAGCCAAGCGTGATGGGCTGGTTCCATCTGTCGCACGAGACGGTGGCTGTGCTTTCGGTGAGTCCGTAGCCCGTAATCATGAGGATGCCTGCCGAGCGGACGAACTCCTCGATGATTGGCGGGATGGCGGCGCCGGCGGTGGGGAAGAAGTTGCCGCGCTCCAAGCCCAGCGTTTTGAGCAGCAGTGCGATGACCGTCTTTTCATAGAAGAGATATTGCATCTTCAAGGTCAAGGGCGGCTCGAGACCCCGCATCTTGTAATCGACATTGTATGCTTTGCCGATGCGTAAGGCGTCCTCCAACATCTTTCTTTGAATGGGAGAAGACGTGTTTATCTTCTCCTGCACGCCGCTATACACCTTTTCCCAGAAGCGCGGCACAGCACACATACAGGTCGGATGCACTTCGCGGAGGCTCTGCAGGATGTCGGCTGGGCGGCGGTTCACCGCGAGTGTGCAGCCCGTCTTCAGGCAGAGATACGACCATCCGCGCTCGAAGACATGGGTGAAGGGCAGGAAGTTCATGATGAGGTCCTTGTCCGAGAGCGGCAACGCCCCGATGTGTCCGCGGAACGCCGCGTTGTACATCCTGTGCGTCAGCATCACGCCCTTGCTAATGCCTGTCGTGCCGCTTGTGTAGAGGATGTTCGCCAAGTCGTCCTCGTCCGATTCCTCCGTCAGCCTTTGTATCTCTTCATCGTGGTCTTTGCCGTCGGAGAGAGCGAGGAACTCGTCGAAGTACAGGCTCACGTTGTCTTGCACGTCCTTCTGCACGGCGCGGTCGAAGATGATGAGCTTCCGCATTGACTGCTCGATTTTGAGGATGCGGTAAGCTGTGTCGTACTGGTACTGTTCACCCACGAAGATGTATCGCAGCTTTGCGTCCGAAACCATGTACTTCACCTGCATCTCGCTCGCCGTGGCATAGAACGGGATGGTGATGGCCCTGATGCCATAGGCGCCGAAGTCCACATACATACATTCCGGCATGTTTTGCGAGAAGGTGGCAATCCTTTCCTGCACGCCGACGCCCAGCTCGAGCAGCGATGCCGACACACGGCTCACTGTCCGTGCGAAGCTTTCCCACGAGATTTCCTTCCACTTCTGCTGTTCATCGTCACGATAAAGCATGGCGGCTCGCTTGCCGTACTGGGCAGCTTGGCTCTGGATGAGCGAGGGTAGAGGACTGGGGTTCTGCATGGCTATATTATGCTTTGATAGCACAAAGGTACAAATAAATTAAGAATTAAGAGTTAAGGAAGAAGAATTATTTGTAATTTTTCGTAACTTTGCACTCGAAACGATATGTATGGGACAAACGATGAAAATAAAGGATATTACATGCAACAGTCCTATTGAGGCCGAGGGACTCCGTTCTGCTCTGCGGGAAGCGGGGATAGAGAGCGATATCTTTGACGAAGAGAACAGCAAGGTGGCTCGCGGTATCCTTGACAAGAGGACAGATGTCCTCGTGAAGGAGGAGGACTATGAGCAGGCCATGCAAATCTATCAGTCATACATGGCCGGTCAAAAGGCTGTCATGCCTTGGTGTCCTAAGTGCGGAAGCGAGAATGTTGCTGTGCGGAAGAAAAAGTGCGCCACAACCAGACAGCTGCCTCGCATACTGACAAGTCTGCTGATGTTTATTCCCATTGGGTGCTGCACAACCGAAAGGTTCGTCTGCAACGATTGCGGACACAAGTGGGAGCGCTGAAAATGTACAATGTTTGATGTCCAATGTTCAATGAAACCTTAACCGAGCGTGCCGTAGAGCTGCTTTGCAGGCTCATCGAGGTGCCGCGCATCAGCAGGGAAGAGACGGCTGCGTCTGATTTGCTTCAAGACTATATGGAGCAAGACCTTGGCCTTGAAGTGAGGCGCGAGGGCAACAACCTGTGGTCTGTCGCTCCCAACTTCGACCCCAAGAAAGAGACTCTGCTCTTGAATGCCCACATCGATACCGTGAAGCCCGTGGCAGGATGGCAGCGAGATCCCTTCAAGGCGACGCAGGAAGGCAGCCGCATCTACGGCCTCGGCAGCAACGACGACGGCGCCAGCCTTGTGACTTTGCTTCATGTCTTTGCCGCTCTAACAAAGCACTCCCCCAAAGGGGGAGCGGGGAGGGGGCTTTACAACCTCGTCTTTCTGGCAAGTGCAGAAGAGGAAGTGAGCGGAAAAGGCGGTGTGGAAAGTGTCTTGCCTTTGCTTCCGAAGATTGATGTCGCACTTGTCGGCGAGCCGACAGGCATGCAGCCAGCCATCGCAGAGAAAGGCCTGATGGTGCTCGACGTGACGGCTCACGGAAAGGCAGGCCACGCGGCACGCGATGAGGGCGACAATGCCATCTACCGTGCCATGGACGATATGCAGTGGTTCCGCAACTATCAATGGGAGAAGGTCTCGCCCTTGCTTGGGCCGGTCAAGATGACTGTCACCATCGTCAATGCCGGCACGCAGCACAATGTCGTGCCCGACACCTGCACCTTCACCGTGGATGTCCGCTCGAACGAGTGTTACACGAACCGCGAAATCTTCGATGAAATCGGCAAAAATGTTAAGTCAGAGGTCAAGGCTCGAAGTTTCCGCCTCAGTTCTTCAAGCATAGACGTGAGCCATCCTCTTGTTCAAAGAATTGTCGAGCTTGGTGGCAAACCATTCGGCTCGCCCACATTGAGCGACCAAGCCCTCATGCCTTTCCCCAGCCTCAAGCTCGGCCCGGGCGACAGCCGCCGCAGCCATTCCGCTGATGAATACATTGACTGCCACGAAATCCAACAGGCGATAGAGACCTACCTCAAGCTGCTGAAGTGACCTCTCATTCCTTGAAATCCTTAGGCAAAAAGAAGAAGTAAAACCGGGGCACAATGAAGACAAGGATAATAACATTGTTGGTGGCTGTCCTGCCTATATGTTGCAACCTTTGGGGCGCAGACCGTGTGGTGACAGGCGATGAGCGGACAGAGCTTTATCTGCCTCTTCTGGACGGCAAGCGAGTGGCCTTGTTCAGTAACCAAACAGGACTCGTGGGGGTAGAGCATCGGCATGTGCTGGACCTTTTGGTGGAAAAGGGAGTAAGGGTGACAGCCGTCTTCTCGCCCGAACATGGCTTCCGGGGACGTGCAGATGCTGGAGCCGTGGTAGGGGACGAAGTGGATGAACGGACAGGCATTCCCATCCTTTCCCTCTATGGGCAGAACCGGGATAAGCACCTTGGAGAGGAAGCGATGAGGCTGTTTGATGTGCTGCTTGTGGATATTCAGGACGTTGGCTTGCGCTACTACACATACTACGTCACCATGTGCCACCTGATGGATGCTTGTGCGAAATACGGACGGGAGGTCATCATCCTGGACCGTCCGAATCCCAACGGGCATTATGTGGACGGCCCCATCCTCGACATGGCGCTACGCAGCGGGGTAGGCTATCTGCCTATCCCCGTGGTACACGGTATGACGTTGGGTGAGCTGGCACGCATGGCAGTGGGAGAGAAATGGCTGAACGAAGGCAATGAGTGCAGGCTGACGGTAATCCCCTGCCTGAACTACACCCATCAGACGCACTACGACCTGCCTGTGGCACCGTCGCCCAATCTGCCTAACATGCAGTCCATCTACCTCTACCCGTCGCTCTGCCCATTTGAGGGAACAGTCGTCAGCATGGGGCGCGGGACGGACAAACCCTTTCAGCAGTACGGACATCCTGGGATGCAGTCGTGCCACAGCTACGCCTTCATCCCCCAGAGTATGCCGGGAGCCACACGCCCGGCGCTGATGGGACAGAAGTGCTACGGCCGTGACCTTTCCACCATCCCCTACGATTCGATATGGCAGCGGCAGATGAGCTTGGCCTATGTCATAGAGGCCTACCGTTGCCTGCAGAAAGAAGGCAAGGCCGACGGGTTCTTCACTCCTTTCTTCGACAAACTTCTGGGGCGGACATACGTCCGCGAAATGATTGAACAAGGATGCAGCGAGGCAGAGATCCGAACCCGCTGGAAGGACGAAGTGGAAGCGTTCAAACAGAAGAGGAAGAGATACCTGTTATACGAATAAGGCATCGTCTTCGCTTTTGTCGGCATCCTGGAAAGGACGATAGAACGCTCGATGGAAGCTTCTGATTCCCAAACATCTGGAAGATGGCATAACAAGTCCCTGTACTTATGCCGATAAGAACGTGTACTTATGGCGATAAGTACAGGGACTTATGGCAATAAGAACGTGTACTTATTTAACGGGAACAATGGGAAGAAATGAGAACAATGGGAGGAATGGGAATGATGGGAGCAATGAGTAACACAGATGACATCTATCGCTTTTCCTTGAAGAAGCGCTGCATGAGTTCGGTGCATTCGGCGGCCATGATGCCTGCGGTGACTTGGGTGCGGGGGTGCAAGGCTTGGGGTGCAAAGCGGGTGTAACCACGTTTCTCGTCGGGTGCGCCATAGACAATGCGGCTGATTTGCGACCAGCCGAGGGCGCCTGCGCACATCACGCAAGGCTCGACCGTGACGTAGAGCGTGCAGTCGCTGAGGTACTTGCCGCCAAGATGCTCTGCCGCAGAGGTTATCGCCTGCATCTCGGCGTGAGCGGTGACATCGTGCAGAAGTTCAGTCAGGTTGTGGCTTTTGGCGATAATCTTGTCCCTGCACACCACGACCGCCCCGATCGGCACCTCGCCTTGCTTGTATGCTGCATTAGCCTCCGCCAGCGCCTGTTTCATATAGAAATTGTCGTCAGCCATCGTCTTTTTCCTTGCTTTTCTGTGCAAAGTTACGAAAAATGCTTAACTTTGCGAAGAAATTCGACATAAATTACGCTATGAACAACACAGAATACCTCGTCATCAGCCGCAGTAACGGCACCACGAAGACCGGTTCGCCTTATGCTTCGCTGAAGGTCGCAAACCTCATCGAGACCATCAATGTGGCGGTGTGGGACATGGCTCCGACGGCTGAGCCACAGGTCGGACAGCTCGTCGTCTTCTATAACATCAAGGACAACGACGGCAAGAAGTCGTGCGACCTGCGCGACCTCAAGTGCCTCGGGGAGCCGCTGCTCGACCATCCGCTCTATAATCTGCTGCCTCGGCCGATACGTCGCGATGTCTGGGACAACACGATTCAGAAGCTCCTCAGCTATTGCTCGGACAAGGCCTTGATGGGCATCATCGAGGAGTTCGCCGGGCGTTTCTACGAGCCATTCAGTCAGTATCCGGCAGCCACAGCCATGCATCACGCCTATCCTGGCGGTTTGTTGAATCATACCTGGCAGATGCTCCACATGCTCGAAGGACTCTATCCTTGCCTGCCATACGAGGTGAAGGTGGAGCATTGCATCCTCGCGATACTCTTCCACGACTGCGGCAAGATGAACGAGTACAGCAAGACAGGCGAGTCGCAGCCAGACATGTATCTGCTCGGACACATCTACATCGGGGCGCACTGGCTGCAGAACATCCTCGAGAGCAAGGGTATCGACAAGGAAGAGACGAAGCGCATCGTGCATTGCGTGCTGGCTCATCACGGCCAACGCGAGTTCGGCAGTCCTGTCGTGCCTTGCACGCAGGAAGCCATCGTAGTGAGCCACACCGACAACCTCAGTGCCAAGACCGACACTTGGGAAGGGGCAGGCGAGATGGAATATGTGAATGCCCTCGGAACGAAAAAAGTCGCCCCGCTTTAGTTCATAGTTCATAATTCATAGTTCATAGTCATTGTGAATTACAAAGAGGCAGAATTATCGCGATTGCAGGACGCGCTCTATGAGACGCTTGGCGAAGTGGACCGCGTGTGCAGGAAGCACGGCATCCGTTACTTCGTGACGGGCGGAACGGCTATCGGCGCGTACTTCTGGGGGAAGATTCTGCCCTGGGACGATGATGTGGATGTGGGCATGATGCGCCCAGACTACGAGCGTTTCGCGGAAGTGGCACAGAAAGAGTTCGGCGACCGCTTCTTCCTCCAGACACCCGACACAGAGTCGCACACGCCGTTCTACTTTATGAAGGTCAGGATGAATGGCTCCCGCTTCTCGGAAGCCACGTTCCGGCACATCAAGATGCACCAAGGCATCTACGTCGACATCTTCCCTTTCGACAAGATACCCAAGCAAGCTTGGCTCGAACGGCTGCAACACAAAGTCCTCTTCTTCTTCAACGGTCTCTTCATTGCCAAAGAGATTTGGCAGTGGAAGCACTGTGGCAAGTGCGACATCCCTGAGCCAAGAAAGCGAGGCTGGCTGCCGTGTTTCTTCACAAGGCTTTTGGTGACACTCCTCAGCAAACGTCTTATATATATAATAATGTATAAGGTGCAGACGTTTTTCAACGGCAGAAGCCTGAGCGAGGTGAAGAACATCATTACCAAGAGCGAGCGTGTGCCCATCGAGGACGTCAAGCAAGCTCAAACCGTGACCTTAGGTCCGCTGCAAGTCAGCGCTCCAAGAGACCTCTTGCTATACCTTAACAACCACTACGGAAGTGTGCGCAAAGACATTCCCGACGAGATGAAGGTCAGCCACCGCCCCGAAGAACTCGTCTTCCCTAACTAAGAACTATGGACTATGGACTATGAACTGAAGAAGAGAAACCACGCCTTCGACATCCTTTGCGGCATCTGCATCATCCGAATGGTGACGCTCCACATCATGGCCTTCTGCGGTCAGGACAAGCAGGACTGGTGGCTCGAGGTGATGCGTTGGAGCTTCTTCTTCATGAGCTTCTTCTTCTTCAAGGCCGGTTACTTCAACAAAGGCACATCGGCAGGCTCAGACCTCGACTACCTTCGCGACCGCTCGAAGCGTTTGCTCGTGCCTTATCTGATGAGCGGTATCATCGGTGCCATTGTCTATTTCAGCTTCTACTTTCCTCTCGTTGACCGCTATAAGAAGTTCGTCGAGCCGTTGGAGTGGAGCCACGTCTGGATGAAGAGCGGCTTCTACGGCAACTCGCCCATCTGGTTCCTCTTTTCGTTCTTCACTGTTTATATGATGGTGCGGTACATCGACAAAGTGCGTTACCTCTGCTGGCTCACGATTCTCTTCCCCGCCATCAGTTATTGGGCATACCGGACGGGCAACAACGTGCCCATGAGCCTCGGCAATGTCTTCATTGCCTGCTACTTCTTTTATCTCGGCAGGCTGTGGCATTGGGTGATGCAGAGGTTTACAAATCAGCAGGTGATGGCAGCCTCGTGGCTGATGGTGGCGACGTTCGTCGTCCTTGGCTTCATAGCTCCGGGCACTTACAACATGAGCCAGAACCTCTTCACGGGCAATCCCGTGATGGCTGTTGTCAATGCCACTTTGATACTTTGCGGCTTGGCGGGCGTCCTGCTGACCTTGCGAGTGCCGCGAATCCCCTTGCTGTGTTTCATCGGAGAGCACAGCATGGTCTTCTTCATCTCGCACTATCCGATGCTCTACTTCTACAAGTTCACGCACCTTTCCTTCGGCAGGAGCATCTACGGACGCACCGACGACGTGCTCATTCTGCTGCCCGTCATCTTCTGCCTTTGTGCCTGGCTTGTGCCTTATATTGAGCGCGTGCCTGTGCTCAGCGGCCGTTGGCCTTCGCCGAAGCAAACTTCTCTATCAGACGCGAAACGCCAAGACTGATGGACTTCAAGCCGAAGTCCTCCGCCTTGACCTTTTGCCAAGGCAGCCACAGCACTTCGCCAGCATCGTCCATTGCCTTTGCGCCTTCTGTCGAGGCGACTTTGCAGAGGAAGAAGAGGTCGAGCGTCGGGATGTCGAGGCCAGAGTAGCGGTACATATTGGGCAGCGAAAAGAGATATTGGCTCTCTGTGACAGAGAGTCCGGTCTCTTCCGTGACTTCCCGCCTGACACCTTCTTCGCCCGTCTCATAGCAGTCGCAGAAGCCGCCGGGAAGGTCGAGCGTGCCTTTCGCAGGCTCCTTGCTGCGGCGCACGACCAGCAGGCGGTCCCTCTCATCCACAATAACGGCAACCGTCGAAGCACTCGGATTCATAAAATATGTGAAGCCGCAAGCCTCGCAACGCTTGCTCTTCTCTGTGTCCTCGGCAAAGGCTTTCGCCCCGCACTTCGGGCAATAGCCAAAGAGATGCAACAGGTGTTTACCTTCCTGATTCATATATGTCTTTTGATAAATGTTGTTTGCAAATGTAGCGAAAAGCGCGATATAATGCAAGCTTTCGTTGCTCATAATGCGGAAATGTATTAACTTTGTACTTGGATAATTAATTATGTGCATTATGATGACTACATTTCTTGATTGGTATCAGGCTTTGCCTCCCTACTTGCGTGCTTATTGGACGATTGCGATAATAGTCTCTGTCGTCTTTGTTGTCCAGATGGCTTTGACGTTGATTGGTCTTGGCGACACCGACGCGGGCGGCGACATGGGCGACCTCGACACGGGCGGAGCTGACTTTGGTGACGGCAATGGCGACACGATGGACACGGGCGGAGCCATACAGCTCTTTACCATTCGCAACACGGTGAACTTCCTGCTTGGCGTCGGCTGGGGCGGTGTCTGCCTGAGCGGCGTAATAGAGAACCGCTTCCTGCTTGCTGTGGCAGCCATCCTGTGCGGATGCGTTATGGTGGGAGCCTTTATAATAATGTATAAGCAGCTGATGAAGCTGGAGAGCAACGGCAGCTACCGTATCGAGGAGAGCGTGGGGCAGGTGTGCGAGGTCTATCTGCGCATTCCCCAAAAGCGCAGCGGCAGCGGCAAGGTGCAGATAAGCTTCCACGGCTCGGTGCAGGAACTTCCCGCCCAGACGGAAGGCGATGCCATCCCGAGCGGCACGAAGGTCCGCGTGACACAGATCATCGACAAGGCCCTCTTAATAGTGGAAAAAGTCTAATGAATCGTTATCACGTAGTGACGTCGTTCTGGCGGATTTGCAATCCGCCAGTATCGAATATAAGCATTTGTAATGTGATAAATAGAATTGCGGGATTATAAATCCCTATATTCAAAGCGGTCGGATTGCAAATCCGACCGAACAAAGAAACAAAAAGAAGATAGCGAATCGTTAAATTGTCAAATTGTCAAATCGTTAAATAGTAAATCAAAATGGAACCTTTCTATCTTATTGTGATTGGAGTCGTCGTGCTCGTCTTCCTTTTTATGGCCATCGTCAACCGTTATCGTCGCTGTCCCAGTGACAAGATACTGGTGATTTACGGCAACCGCGGCAACAGCAAGAGCGCCAAGTGCGTACATGGTGGCGGCGCTTTCGTGTGGCCTATCATCGAGGATTATGCTTACCTCTCTTTGACGCCTATTGGCATTGATGCCAACCTGACCAATGCCCTTTCCCGTCAGAACATCCGCGTGGATGTGCCCTGCCGCTTTACCGTCGGCATCAGCACCGAGCCTGAAAGCATGTTGGCGGCTGCCGAACGTCTGCTCGGACAAACGCCCCAGCAGATTCAGGAGCTGGCTCGAGACATTCTTTTCGGTCAGCTGCGTCTCGTCATAGCCACCATGAGTATCGAGGAACTCAACTCTGATCGAGACAAATTCCTCGAAGCGATTACCGCTAATGTTGAGGTCGAGCTGAAGAAGATTGGCCTGCGTCTCATCAACGTCAACGTGACGGACATCAAGGACGAGAGCGGCTACATCGAGGCACTCGGCCAGGAAGCCGCCGCGAAGGCTATCAACGAGGCAAAGGTGCGCGTGGCCGAGCAGGAGCGAAACGGCGAGATTGGTAAGGCTGAGGCTGTCCGAGAGACCCGTATCCGTACCGCCGAAGCCAATGCTGAAGCGGTCAAGGGCGAGAATGAGGCAAAGATTGCGATTGCCAATTCTGATGCTGTTCGTCGTGAACGCGAGGCTGAGGCTCAGCGAAAGGCTGTGGCTGCCGAGAAGGTGGCAAGCGCCCAGGCTCTGGAAGAAGCTTATGCAGCCGAGCAGAAAGCCGAGAATGCGCGTGCCGACAAGGAGCGTGCAAGCCAGCAGGCCAATGTCATCGTGGCGCAGGAAATCGAGAAGAAGCGACTCGTCATTGCTGCTGAGGCTGAGGCCGAGCAGAAGCGCGTCAATGCTAAGGGTGAGGCGGACGCCATCTTCGCCAAGATGGAGGCAGAAGCAAAGGGCTTGTTCCAAATCCTCACCAAGCAGGCCGAGGGCTACGACAAGATGATACAGGCGGCAGGCGGCGACGCTACGAAGGCTTACACCCTGCTCCTCCTGGAGAAGCTCCCAGACCTCGTCAAGACGCAAGTCGAGGCTATCAAGGGCATCAACATCGACAAGGTAACTGTTTGGGACAACGGCGGTTCCGCAGACGGTAAGACAAGTACTGCCAACTTCCTTGCCGGACTGATGAAGAGCGTGCCTCCTCTTGCCGAACTCTTCGACCAGGCAGGGATGGCTCTGCCCGAATATTTGGCCAAGAAGAAAGAGGAAAAGGCAGAGGAACCCGTGGAGGGTGAAGAATAAGTCCGTGCCTAATTGACCAACTAGACGTGCCTAATTGACCAACTAGACGTGCCTAATTGTCCAACTAGGCGTACCTAATTGCCGAATTAGGTGTGCTTAGTTGAAGACTTACCCTCGAAGCCTCATCAATTTTAGGTAATTTTGTCATTTAGAGGCGTATGGCTATTTGCCATTTGCCTCTTTTTTTGTATCTTTGCAGAGCGAAAGGTTTTAAGTGGAAGAACTATGACGCTTCGGGAACTTCATAAGGGACAGTCGGCCACCATCCTCAGTGTGGGTGGTGAGGGCGCTCTGCGGCAGCATTTCCTCGATATGGGTATGATACCCGGCACGCAGGTGACGCTGCAGAAGTTCGCGCCCCTCGGCGACCCGATGGAGCTGCGCATCCACGGCTACGAACTGACCTTGAGGCTGGCGGACGCGGAGAAGATAATAATAGAACCCCCAGACCAGACCCACCCCCAACCCCTCCCTTGTAGGGAGGGGAGTGATTACCTTTTCAGCAAAAGAACTATCTGCTCCTCTCCCTACAAGGGAGAGGTCGGGAGAGGGTCTGGAGGTGCTGATGTTGAAGGATTACATCCCGGCTTCGGCGAGGAAGGCCGTTATCATGATGAAGATGCATTTCATCCCATTTCATCGGCAAAAAAGGGGCCGCTCACCTTTGCCCTCGTGGGCAATCAGAACTGCGGAAAGACCACTTTGTTCAACCAACTGACGGGCAGCAAGCAGCACGTCGGCAACTTCCCGGGCGTGACGATCGACCGCAAGGACGGCATCATCAAAGGCCATCCCGAAGCCACCGTAACCGACCTTCCCGGCATCTACAGCCTCAGTCCCTACACGAGCGAGGAGGTCATCAGCCGTCGCTTCATCTTGGAGAGCAAGCCGAGCGGCATCATCAACATCGTGGATGCCACCAACATAGAGCGCAACCTCTACCTTACGATGCAGCTGATGGAGCTTGGCATCCCTATGGTTCTGGCGCTCAATATGATGGACGAGGTGAAAGGCAACGGCGGCACCATCCGCATCAACCAGATGGAGCGGCTTCTCGGCATTCCCGTCATCCCCATCAGCGCGATGAAGAACGAGGGTGTGGACGAGGTTGTGAGCCACGCCATCCATGTGGCCCGCTACAATGAAGGCCCTGCGCGGCAGGACTTCTGCAGCCCGACGGAGCACGGCGGCGCTGTGCACCGCTGCCTGCACGCCATCATGCACTTCATCGAAGACCACGCCCAAGCCGCCGACATCCCTGTCCGCTTCGCCGCAAGCAAGCTGATAGAGGGCGACAAGCTTGTCTTTGAGGCACTCAATCTGACGCAGAACGAGCAGGAAACCGTCGAGCATATCATCCGCCAGATGGAGGAGGAACGCGGCCTCGACCGCTGTGCCGCACTCGCCGATATGCGCTTCCACTTCATCCTTGAAGTCAGTCGGCAGACCGTCGTGCATCCCGAGGAGAGCCAGGAGCAAAGGCGAAGCATTCGTATCGACAAAGTCCTGACCGGTCGCTACACAGCCATCCCGTCCTTCCTGCTCATCATGGCGGCGGTCTTTTACCTCACCTTCAACACCATCGGCGCGTGGCTGCAAGACCTCTGTCAAGCAGGAATCGACCATTTCACCGCGTTTTCTGATGCTTTGCTGACGCAGTGGGACATCGCGCCGCCCATCCATTCGCTCATCATCGACGGCATCTATTCGGGCGTCGGCACGGTGCTTGTCTTCCTGCCCCTTATCGTGATTCTGTTCTTCTTCCTCAGTATGTTGGAGGACACAGGCTACATGGCACGCATCGCTTTCGTGATGGACCGGTTGCTCAGAGGCTTGGGCTTGTCAGGCCGGAGCATCGTGCCTTTGCTGATTGGCTTCGGCTGTTCTGTTCCTGGCATTATGGCAAGCCGCACGCTTCCCAGCGAACGTGACCGCCGGCTCACCATTCTGTTGACGCCCTTCATGTCCTGTACGGCCAAGATTCCCATTTATGCCTTCTTCGCGGCGGCTTTCTTCCCGAGGCACGCGGCGTGGGTGATGATGTCGCTCTATGTGATTGGCATCCTGACAGGTATCGTCGTGGCACTTGTCCTGAAGCGGACATTATTCCGGGGCGAGGCAGTCCCGTTCGTTATGGAACTGCCCAACTATCGTATGCCAGTAGCCATGAACGTCTGGCACTTGCTGTGGGACAAGGCGAAGGACTTCCTTTCGAGGGCCTTCACGGTTATCTTCCTCGCCAGCATCGTCATTTGGCTCCTGCAGACGTTCGACTTCCACTTGCAAATGGTATCTGCCGAAGAGGCTTCCAAGAGCATGTTGGCACAGATTTCGAGCCTCGCTGCTCCCATCTTCGAGCCGCTTGGCTGTGGCGACTGGCGCATTGTAACTTCGCTTGTGAGCGGTCTTCTGGCGAAGGAAGTGGTTGTGAGCACGCTCAGCACACTCTTCGCAGGAGTGGCGATTACAAGTGTCTTCACGCCTGGCGTGGCATACACGCTGCTCGTCTTCTGCCTGCTCTATACGCCCTGCATGGCAACGATGGCGACCGTCCGACGCGAGCTTGGCACCCGCTGGATGCTGTTCATCATGGTCGGCCAGTGCGTCATCGCCTGGGTCGCAGCATTCATCGTACACCTAATTGTCAGTTAAGAATGAAGAGTTAAGAATGAAGAGCGAAGAATTTGCTATCGCCTTGAAAAACTATAAACTTTGAACTCAGAACTATGAACTTACAAAGCATCATCCTTCTCGCCGCAGTGATAGTGGTTGCGGCATACGTTCTTTACCGTTATCTGCGCACTGGCAACAAATGCAGCTGCTGCGACTGCTGCAGCAATAAAGATTGCGGAGCCATGCACATCCTCTTGCTCTTGTTCCTCCCATGCTGTGCAATGGCTTCTGTGCCTTACGTTGATGGTGTGACCGAAGCGACAGACCTTCTGTATAAACAGCAAGACAAAGTTCAAATTCTGGCACACAGTAACGACAGCACACGCGACGTGTATCGCATCCCGGCCATTGCCAAGAACCGCAAAGGCGAGTTGGTCGCCATCTACGATTACCGCGTCTGTGGCACCGACATCGGTTTCGGCGAGGTGGACCAGGTGATGCGTATCTCGAAGAACAACGGCAGGAAGTGGTCGAAAGAGGTCAAGATTGCCGATGGCGTGGGCGGCGAAGAGAATGTCTTTGGCGTTGGCTTTGGCGACCCGGCCCTCTGTCTTGACCGTGAATCGGGGCGCGGTGTGCTCATTACTGTCAGCGGAAAATGCATCTATGGCTATGCCAAAGCCGACCACAGACCTTTTATCGCGCGGCAGATAACCACTGATGGCGGACATACATGGAGTGAGCCGGAGGACATCACTCAGCAGTTCTGGGGCAAGAAAGGCGCACTCTTCCAGACAACAGAAAGTGACGATGGAATGGGCGTTTTTGCATGGGCAGGCTTCTTCGGCAGCGGTAAGATTCTGCAGAGCCGCTTGATGAAAGTCGGGCAGTACTACCGCCTCTATGCTGCCTTGCTGGTCAAGGGCACGGGACTGAAGGGCGCATACGTCGTCTATAGCGACGATATGGGCATGACATGGCAGTTGCTTGGCGGCAATCCTGCATTCCAAGCCGCCCCCGACAGCGACGAGCCGAAGGTGGAGGAACTGCCCAGCGGACAGATTGTCTTGAGCGGCAGGAAGTGGTACGGCCGCACGTTCAACATCTGGACCTTTGCCGAGGGCAGCACTACAGCAGGCTCTTGGGACACACCCATCAACAGTCACGACGTGCCGACGGGCATCAAGGTCGGTGCCAACAGCTGCAACGGCGAGATACTCATTGTGCGTGGGCGTCGCGCCACCGACGGCAAGCCTTGCCATGTTGCTCTTCAAAGTCTGCCGAAAGCCGACACACGTGCCGACGTTTCCATCTATTACAAAGTCCTCGAGGATGGCAAGCATTATACTTCCGCCGCCTTTGCCGAAGGCTGGAAGCTGGGCTTGCAAGTCACCGACAAACGCTCCGCCTACTCCACCATGTGCCTGCAGAAGGACGGCCGCCTCGCCTTCTTCTACGAAGAGGAACCCTACATCTACAACATGGTCTATGTCCCTCTCACCCTCAGCCAAGCCACCAACGGCGAGGTGAAGAAGTGAACACCTCGGTAAGTTATACCACAATCTTGCTTTTCCCATTATGCCATCACCCATGTGGATGAGGTTCATATGAATTGGCTTTGCGTGCGAAAAATAATTTGCCATAGGCAAAGAAAAGCAAAGAAAAATTTTGTGGTTTTGCAGAATGTTGTTAATTTTGCCTTGCGAACAGACAAAAACAACACATAATTAAACTTAATAGAGATGAGAAAATTTGTTTTAGCTGCACTTGTCTTTGCTTTCTGTGCAAGTGCGAACGCTCAGCGCAAGACAGAAATCGTTGAGCCGGTGAATGTGACGTCTGACGATGGCGGCCTGGTATTGAAGAGGAAAGTGGCGATAGGCCGTTTCTCCAATGAGACGCAGTATGCCAAGGGTATCTTCTACGACAAGGAGAACGACCCGATGGGGAAGCAGGCATTGGACATCCTTTCCGCCAAGCTTGCCGCCTCCGGCAAGTTCCTGTTGCTGGAAAGGAGCGACCTGGCTTCGCTTTTAGAAGAGTGCCAGAGGAACGGCGGCGGCTTTTCCGCCATCGGTGCCGACTACCTGATTATCGGCTCCATCACCGAGTTCGGTCGTAAGAACACGGGAAAGAACAAGGCCTTCTCCTCCGAGAAGACGCAGACGGTGGAGGCTGCCGTGTCCGTCCGGCTGGTCGATGTCGCCACGGGTGTCATCATTTATTCCGATGAGGGCAAGGGCTATGCCGAGCTGACCACGAAGACTACGATGGGGCTGGGCGGCCAGGCGAGCTATGATGCCACGTTGAGCGACAAGGCCATCTCCGAGGCAATAGGGCAGCTGGTGGAGAACATCATCAACAAGTGTACGGACAGTCCCTGGAAGACGTATTTCCTTTCTTACGACGACGATGCCGTGCTCATTGCCGGAGGCAAGAGCCAAGGACTTCAGGAGGGCATGACCTTCGACGTCAAGACACAGGGCAAGAAGGTGAAGAACCCGCAGACGGGCATTATGATAACTCTGCCCGGCAAGGTTGTGGGTACAGCCACCATCGTGTCGTGCGGCGGCGACACGCCCGAGACGGAGTACTCCTTCGTCGAGGTCTCCACGTCGGAGAAGATAGATGCCGAAAACATGTCGAAATACATAATTGAGCAGAAGAAATGAAAAAGACAGCATTCGCATTCGCAGCACTGGCACTGATGCTTGTGTCCGGCTGCAAGGCTCCCGTTGCCCAGCAGGGGGGCAAAGAGGACATGGCATACCTGCTTTTCGTAAGCCCCTCGCAGTATGCAGGCGATGTGGTGCAGGTGTCCATTGACGACGAGACAACCTTCAATGCCGAGGTGGTCAAGGAGAAGAAGGCAAAGCGCAAGGGCAGCCAGTACGGCATCGCTACGGGCAACCGCAGCATCAAGGTCACCTCTCAGGGCAAAGTTCTGTACCAGAAGAAGATCTTTGTCTCTGCACAGGAAGTTAAACAAATAATGTTACCGTGATGAAGAAGACATTTTCTATGGCAGCCTTGGCAATCCTTGCCCTGTCTGTCACCTCCTGCGTAACCACTAACAGCCTCTATTCCTGGTACGGTTACGAGGATGCCGTCTATACCAACTACAAGAAGCCGACCGACAAGTCGCAGGCGAAGGTCTTGGAGCAGTACCGTGCAGTTATCGAGAAGCAGAAAGGTACCAGAGGCGCCGTGCCTCCGGGCTTGTATGCTGAATATGGCTTCCTGCTCTACAAAACGGGCAGCAAGGAGGAAGGCATCAACTACATGAAGCAGGAGATAGCCCTCTATCCCGAGTCTCAGATATATATTTCCCGTATCATCAACCAGCTCGAAAAATGAAGAACATCATAACAATTCTTGCCGTTGCGGCAATACTTGCCTCCTGCGGCTCCACTTCCTCGCTTACCACATTGGCAGAGAAATATCCCGGCATGTACGAAGAGCAGCCTGTAACCATCGTCATCATGCCGCCCATCAACCAGACCAATCATGCCGAGGCAAAGGACTACTTCTTCACGACACTCTACACACCGCTTTGCGAGAAGGGCTATTATGTCTATTCTCCTTACCTTACAATGGAGATGTTCCAGCAGGAGAGCGCCTACGACTCTGAACTCTTCCTCGAGGCCGACCTCTCGAAGTTCCGCGAAGTGCTTGGCGCAGACGCTGCCATGTTCACCATCATCAAGGACTGGAGGAGAAGCAACATAGGCGGTTCGCTGACGGTTGACATCCAGTACATCCTGCGTTCCACCAAGACGGGACAGACGCTTTATTCGCGTGGAGGCAATATCACGGTGGACACAAGTGTCAACACTGGCGCAGGCGGATGGATAGGTGCGTTGGCAGACCTGGCAGCCACTGCCGTCGCCACAGCAGCCACCGACAAAGTCGTGGCGGGCAGGCAGTGCAATGCCTACGTCCTGTCCGACCTCCCCAGAGGAAAGTACTCAAGTCTTTACGGCAAGGACCAGAAGAACGCCGCAGGCAAGGATCACGTCACAGCAACGGTGAGGTAGTTGTTGTATGAAGAAGTTATCCCTTTTGTTGGCGATGCTGTCTTTGACAGCAGGCACAAAGGCCGACGACGGCGATGTGAGGAATACTGTCGTTGACGGCTTGGAATGGACATACAAAGTTCTGAGCGAGAGCGACAGGACATGCCAGTTGGGTGGCGGAAATCCGAACCTTCCAGCTGTTCCGAGAGGTACAAGCGGACACGTCACGACTCCACAGACACTGGACGGCTATGCCGTGAAGGCCATAGGACAGGAAGCGTTCCGGGCGTGCCGTAGTGTGTCTGGCGTACATGTTTCAGACGGGATAGAGGTCATAAGCGCAGGAGCATTCTATGAGTGCTCCAATTTGGCAGAGATTACTTTCGGTAACTCCCTGGACTCCATTGGACATCAGGCATTCAGAAGCCTCAAGCAGCTTAAGCAACTGGAGTTCCCAAATAGCTTGAGGATAATAGAGTACTATGCCTTCTATGGCTGTGAGGGCTTGGAGTCTGTCCTCTTTGGCAGTGGAATAAAATGTATAGGTGCGGATGCATTCCGCGGATGCTACAATCTGGAAGAAGTGGACTTCCCCGATGGATTGGAGACCATTGGTGCCGATGCCTTTAACAGGTGCAACTTGCAGAGCATCTACATCCCTGCCAGTGTCCGTTCTATAGGAGGGTGTGCTTTTTCAAGTAATGTCAACCTGTCGTCTATTGTCGTGGATGCCAACAATTTGTACTATGACTCGCGCAACAACTGCAATGCCATTATCAGCAAGGAGGATGACCAGTTGTGGGCAGGATGCAACAACACGCTGATACCCGACGATGTGCGCATCATTGGCGTGGCGGCTTTCAGGAACTGTAATGGCTTGACCAGCGTCACTCTGCCAGCAAGCTTGAAGTTTATGGATGGCAATGCTTTCGAAGACTGCACCAACCTGGCGCATGTGGTGATACCGGCGGGGCTGAAAAGTTTCAGGGGGGGGAAGAACTTTTTGGGATGCACTAATCTGCAAACGGTGACATGCTATATGAACTCACCCTGTGCCATTAACGCCAACGGCTTTTCCGATGTCACCTTTGCCAACGCCACCTTGCAGGTGCGCAGAGGATGCAAGGCAAAGTATGCTGCCACAGACTATTGGAGCAAGTTCGGGAACATCGTTGAGATAGATGCCCCTGACTATATGGAAGGTGACCGCCGTGTTGCCGATGTCGATGGCATTGCCGTTGCCTACCGTGTCGTGAGCGAGACAGAAAAGACTTGTGCCATTGGCGATTTCACAAAGGAGGATGGTTTTAGCTATTTACTTCCAGCAATTGACCCAAGTTTGACAGGCTCTTTTTGCATCCCCGAAAGTTTGAACGGCTATAAAGTGGTGGCTGTGTCCTTTGCCGCATTCTTCAATACTGTCTTGACAAGTGTCACAATCCCCCAAACCGTAACATTTATTGACGAATATGCGTTTGTAAATTGCAAGGACTTGGAGGTGGTTGTGTCCAATATCACGAATCCGTTTGAGATAAACGAAAACGTATTCCTCTGTTATAACTATGAGACAGGTGGTGCTCCGTCCTTTTCCTCTGCCACGCTTTATGTGCCGGAAGGCACGAAAGGACTGTATGAAAGCACGCCGGCATGGAACAGGTTCGCCAATATCATAGAAGACAATGACACCAAAGTCGTCGAGCCGCAGGCAGCCGATGCAAGCGCTGCATCCGTGCAGTGCTACTCGCTTGACGGAAGGAGGCGCAACGAACCAGTCAAGGGAGTGTATATCCTCAGGAATGTAAACGGCACCGTACGCAAAATAATGAAATGATGCGAATTGTTATGAGAGTTCCTGTTTTAGCTGTTCTTTTCTTCAACGTCTTGGCGGCTTTGGCCTAGAAAGCTCCTGCGCCCATTGCACCTCTGCCTCTGCCGAAGCAGGTGGAGTGGCAGAAGATGGAGACATACGCTTTTGTGCACTATGGACATGTTTCCGCAAGTCCAGCATCAATCACCCAAGTCTTCATCCAGCTGGGCCCAATCATCCTCTTCCGACCATCTGCGGCTTCTGCTGCCGCCGCTGTAGCCTCCCCCTCCACCATTGTTCAATGCTCTGGAAAGCAGGAAAATCACTATAACTGCAACTATTATCCACATAGGCTATTAAAAAATATGATTCCTTTTCTGTCAGACCATAAGGGCTAATGCTGTAGCCATAAAGCGTTTTTCATGCAAACAGGTCTCCCACAAGGAATGAAAGTGATACTTTCAACCGCTCACAGATGTCTGTCAGGGTTGCGCCATTGGCAGCAAGAGCATAGAAGTGGTCTTCGCTAAGCAGCACATATTCCCATGTCCTGTTCATTCTTTCTGTTGCCTTCAGTTTGTTTATTTTTCTTGTCCACTCCACCGTTGCCGTTTGCTTTTGGCGAACATTCTTGTCAAAGACTTTGTCGTTGCCTTTTGTTTCGATGAGATAAACCTTTTTCGCTGTTGCGACGATAAAGTCGGGATGATAGGTTGCCATGAGACCATCGTGACGGATGTAATAAATGATGGCAAAGGGGTGTTGGTTCTCGCTTATCTTCAAGTATCGTTCGACTTCGCCATCTTTTTCGAGGAATTCAATGAATGCCTGTTCCAAGCCGCCGCCATGTGTGGGATAAGCCTGCCGTTCGTAGATAGTTTTATTAGTTTCTATGGAATACGCTTCACGCATCTTGATTTCTTCTACTGAAGAGAACTTAGTATGCACCACCTGAGCATCTGTCGTCAAGATTTTCTCTTGCATATGGAAAATGGCTCTTGCCATTACCTCTATAATATGCTTGGTGACGATTGCTTCCCTCGACAGCAGAATCTTCCAGTCGTTGCCATTGAAGGGATTGAACGGCTGGCTGAAAAGCCGCGTCCGTATGTAGCGGTCAACCACAGCGATAGTTCTTGCGTCGTTAATCTGTATGTTTGGCACAGGCATTTCTTTGTGTGATGAAATCTTGTCGAATCGCATTGTGATGGTACGCAACAGCTTTTGCAGATATTCGTTGTAGCTGGTGGCAGAGAACAGATTGGCTGTTACCTTGTATCTGCCGAACTGAGTCTTTGAGAGGGCTTCCTGCGAGATAAAGATCTCGCCGTCTTGTGCCAAGAACTGTCGAAGCCTTTCCAGAGGGAAGGCGGTAAAGGGTTCAAGGCTGTTTATATCTATCTCCACATCTTCCAGCTCCTCTTCTGCATCTTTGACTATCATGGGCCACTCGAAGTCGAATTGTTCGTAGTCTTCTCGCAATCCCACTCTAATGATGTCGCCTGTAGAGCCGCCTTCGCCCACATCTTCTGTTTCCTCGACTGCCAAGCCTCCTTCGAGCAGTTCCTCATAGAAGCGGATGAAAGCAGGATGCTCTATGATGCTGAGCATATCGAGATAGGTCCTTGGTTGACTGTGCAATTGCAGAACACGCTTGCGGTCTTCTTCCTTTGTGCTTAGGTATTCTGGTTCTCGCCACATCAGGCGAAGGCCACGACCTATAATCTGTTCCAACAGGATAGGTGCTTCCGAAGAACGCAGAGGCACGATGACACAGATGTTGTTGACGTCAAATCCTTCTCGAAGCATCAGAACGGAGATAATGACCTTTGGCTTCTTATATTTGTCGATGTCGAAGAGTTTCTTCTTCGTCTCCCGCCATTCTTCCTCCGAGACTTCACCCTTGGCGTTGCTGTCGATGGTAACAACCTCTTCTTCTGTCAGGCCGTCGTCTATCATCATCTTGGCAACAAAAGGTGTTACGGAAGTGTCTTCGCAAATGACCAGCATCTTTGGGTTCTTCCTCTTATCGACATCTGTAAATTCCTTTTCGAGTTTCTTCAGCTTTGCCAAGCCTGCACGGAGCATCAGCCGTTGTCCGTCGCTCAGGTCGCAGACCTTGTTTCGGTCGTCGCGAACGGCTTTGTAGTCAAGGTCTTGAAGTTCGGTCAGCTCCTGCCTGCGGTCGAGCAACAAGGTCTTCACCAAGCCCTTTCGCATAGCCGTTGCCAAATCGAAATCAACGACGATGTGAGGGAAATAAGCCTTCTGTGCATTTCTGCCAGAGCCTCTCATGTCGTAGGGCGTAGCCGAGAAATCCACTTGGAAGAACCTATCACCTTTTTTCTCCGAGATGATGTTCAAGCCCTTCTGCCATTCCACTTCCTCCGTCTCGCCGTTGCGTTTCAGCTCATGGATGTGATGGGCTTCATCATTGATGACCATGATGTCCTCCAACCCGGCAAGGTATTCCAGTTCCGAGCCTCTGAGGTAACGACGGTCAAGCATCCCAAGGTCGTTGCCTGCTGCTTTGCCCGGGCGTATGGGCAGCAGTTCCTCTATCATTTCCGGCACACTCATCATGCTCCCCTCGCCTTCAGGAGAGGGGCTGGGGGTGAGGCTTTGGTTCTCGAACAAATGCCAGTTCGTTAAGGCTATCAGCCCGTCGCCTGTTGTCTTTCGACCAATGCCTTCTTCCTTTGTGACGACATTGTTCTGTATGAAAGAAAAGACCTCCTGTCGATAATGTACAGGAATAAAGACTTCCTGGTTCAGATAGAAGTCGTTAGTCTCGAAGTTGCGTCCTTCCTTGTCGCGCTCTAACCTTCCGCAGAAGGCATCAAGCAGACGGTCATAGACGATGAGGCCTGGAGCTACAATCAGGAAGTTCTTGGTGAAGCGGTTTGGCTGTTGTTGATGGGGATTTGAAATCCCCATCTTTTGAGTCGGGGATTTCAAATCCCCTCCAACAAAGGGAACTTCCCTTCTTGCATTCAGCATCTGCCATATCAGCAGGGCGTGCATCACCCACGTCTTGCCTGTGCCTGTTGCCATCTTCACGGCATATTTGGGCATTTGGTATTTCTGCTGACTCAGCGTGCCAAATTCTAACGAAGGCATCAGGTCGGGTGTAAGTTTCTCGTAATACTCCAAAACATTCCTTACGCCTAATACTTCGTGGAGATAGATGATATTAAGAATGGCCTGCCGCTGACCAGCATGGAAGTTGCGGCTCCGCAGCGAGCAGTATTCCCCGGAGAACCAGAACCGCAGCAGCTCCCCAGTTGTCGGCGTCACCTGTTCCATCAGTTCGCCACTCTCCCAGGCTTCGTTCACCACCTCGCTCAGCCGCTTTGCCAGCTCCAGCGACAATGCATTATTATCTGTATTCATAATTATATACGCTTTTTGTTTGTTGTTTAAGGAAAAAGATGTAATTTTGCAGAAGAATTATAAAAGAATTATTGTTATGACAGCAGTACAGTTGAATGCCATGAACACCGAATTGTGGCAGAGCATAGGAGCCATCGCCGACCGCGAATCTCTGATGAAGCGGCTGACGCGGTATGCCAAGAAACTGGTGAGAGAGAAGAACGACCCCACCCTGATGACCAAGGAAGAGTTCTTTGCAAAGATAGAACTTGCAGAGCAGCAGGCAGCAAGAGGCGAAGGGAAAGAAATCCTGCCGGGCGAAGACTTAACAACCTTTTTAAGACGTAACGGCTATGACATTTAAGGTTATTATCCAACCTCAAGCAATGCTTGATTTGGAACGCCTTGCTAAGAGCGAGCCAAAGGCTTTCGCCAAGGCAAACCGCTTTATAGCCGAACTTCGTGAACATCCCAAGACGGGTCTCGGGCATCCTGAACCTCTGAAAGGGAAGCCCGAAGGC
Source organism: Bacteroidaceae bacterium (assembly GCA_017541265.1). GTDB lineage: Bacteria > Bacteroidota > Bacteroidia > Bacteroidales > Bacteroidaceae > Physcousia. The sequence goes on from JAFXZK010000058.1 coordinate 29,523, forward strand.
CGTTGGAGCCGTGAGATAACGAAGAAGCACAGGCTTATCTACCGCATCTTTGAGACCGAAGTCTATGTCGATGTGCTTGCGGCCTACGGGCATTATGACGACAAGTAAGCGCATATCCTCTTTCCCCCTTTTTACCTTTTTTACCTTTTTACTTTTTTACCTTTTCACTTTTTCACCTTTTCAACGTTTCTACCACCTGACTTTCGAAGCCGAAGACATCCACAGCCTTGATGCAGACTTGGCGGCTGTCTTTGTGTGGCACTCGCAGACGTGTCTTATAGACGCAGTGCAGCGGGTCGTTGTCGTTGCCGGTGTTCTCGCGGTAGTCTTGCCAAGTGGAGCGGAAGGTCACGCCGTCGTAGTCGGGGTCGATGCTCCAGTACTCTATGAGTGACAGCGGGTCGTCGTTCATCACCTTTTGTAGCGCAACCTTGTCCTTGTCGTCGAGCGGGATGTTGTCGGGCGAGAGCAGGACGTAGTTCTCCAGTTCGATGTCGAGTTCGTCGTTCTCTCCCTGCCTCGTGTTAAGCACAGGCTTTGCCACAAGGTATTGCAGGGAGGAGAAGCGGACGGAGCGGTCGTCGATGAGCTTCTTGTAGCCTTTCTTTGCGAGCTTGTCGAGGAGGTCGGGCGGGATGACGAGCACCTCGACCTTCGAGTCGGCGTACTTCTGTATGGCTTGCGAGATGTCGAAGGCGAAGTTCCAGCCAAGCACGACGACCTTCTCCCAGTCGCCGCCCAGTAGCGATGCCTTTGCCTCGACGGCTTTGCGGATGGTGGCGGCTGTGGTGAGGCGGTTGGGCGAGTCGGCCATCACGAGCGTGCGCGTTCCTTTAATATATCCGAAGCTGCGGTCGTTGGTCTGTTCGGGCGTGAAGGGCAGAGCGCCATAAAGTCCCAGCACCACTTGGCTGAGGTCGCCCACGTGCTTGTAGCGTTTGTTGTTTCGGAAGGCTTCCTTCTGATAGTCGCCGATGCTCTGATAGAGGAAGGGCTTCACCTCTTGGTCGATGAAGCGTTTGCGCATGACGAGGGAAGCAGGCTTGCCGATGTCGCAGGTAATCCATCGCCTGCCCAGACGCTCCGCCACAGCCGCCGTCGTGCCGCTGCCTCCGAAGAAGTCGCAGACAAGGTCGCCTTCATTCGAAGAGGCTTTGATAATACGTTCAAGGAGGGCTTCGGGCTTCTGAGTTGAATAGTTTACAGCTTCTATGGCTTGTGAGTTAATAATAGAAATATCCCACACATCATCTAATTGAGCTCCATCCATTTCGTCAAGATACTGTTTACGCCTCCATGCTCCTGTATTGGTTTGGAATATTCTGTTCTCGCGGCGCATTTGTTCAATTGTTTCCTCTCTTAAATTGCCTAAGTTTTGATCAACCCACAATCTGCCGTCAGGATCTTTTCTTGCTCTATCAAATAGATAAGTGGGGAGTTCTCCGTACTGAGGACAGAACAAATAATGAGTAGAATCCTTCGCATAGATGAATATTGTATCATGCTTCCTTGCGTATGCAGATTTTACAGGAGAAGGACCACCATAGTGCCAAATTATTTCATTTATAAGGTTTTCTTTTCCAAATACATCATCAAGCATCAATTTAACATAGTGTCCAATATGCCAATCAATATGTACATAAATACTTCCTTTCTCTGAAAGCAATTCACGCATTAGCAATAACCTTGGATATATCATCTTCAAGTACGAGACAGTCCCTTCTTCCCAAGTATCTGCATAGGCGAATTGCTCGATGACTGTCGGTTTTTGCTGTATGTCTGTGCCAGGGAGGGAAATCTTCGTGCGGTAGTCTGCTTTGGAGTCGAAAGGCGGGTCGATGTAGATAAGGTCCACTTTGCCGCGAAGGGAAGGAAGTCCTGTTTGGGCGTCGCCTGCAAGGAGCGCTTGCATAGCCAAGAGGTTGTCGCCATAGATGAGGCGGTTCATCCAGTCTGGTGTTGCGGGGGATTTGCAATCCCCCGCCATCGTAAAGGCATTGGGTATCTGCGGCGTGTAGCCTCGGAACAGTCCGCTTACGTCCTTACTTGGCAACACCAGTTCGTTGGTCTGAAGCCCAATCTGTGTGCCACTACTCAGCCGCTCCAGTATCTGTGCGGCTTCCCGTCTGCCCTCGCTCACGATGCGCGGCAGCTCTTCGATTAACGATTTAGCCATAGCATTATAGTTTTATAATGCGTCGAGCCAATATACAAACATTCCCGCAAGTACCTTTCCGCATCTGTTCAGGCGGATTTGACCTCCGGCTTTGCCGCCCGAGCACCTACTGGAGCGCAAGAATCCGCCTGTTTGGAGTATAAGCATTTGCAATGCGATAACTTGTTGTGGGATTGTAAATCCCTATACTCCTTGCGGTCGGATTGCAAATCCGACCGAACCGTCGCTTGTGTTCAGACACAAAACGTGGACGCTTTCGCTGTCCAACGTTCAAGGTACTTGCAGGAAACCTAAATAATGAAAACAGGAAAACGCCCACTGATACCAGTGAACGCAACCATTATTCTCATTATTTGTTCTTTCACCTGCAAGTTTCTGAACGTTTTGAATAATAGCCAACGCTAAGTTATTTACCAATAAGATTTGAAGGCCGCCTCCGCTGAGGTTTGTTTGCTCCAAAAGGAGCATTTATGCCCTTTTGGGTACAAAGATACAACTTTTTAATTCAAAATTCAAAATTAATAAATTCAAAAATGATGTAAGGGGTGATATATTTGCAAAGCGAAAACGAGTAAAATGCATTCGTCTGCTTATTTTCAGCAGAAATATGGGATGGGAGCCTGGTAAAAATCTTTTACATCAAAACTGAGGTAAACGAGGGACGGAGTGTGCCTCGTCTTTCATAAGAACGTGGACTTGTTGCCATAAGTCCACGTTCTTATTGCCAACACCCCATGTTTCTTATGGTGAAAATTCAAGCCCGATTTTGCCTTAAAATTTGTATGACTTTGCAATGATGTTTGATTATACGATGCTATCTTTGCAAGGTATTCTTGCCGGTGGCTTTGTAACTTATTGATTATCAGCGCATGTTCGTTTTAAGCCCATTTCCTGTGCTTTGGGTAGCAAAACGCCACGCAGGCAAAAAACTGCCGCCAGAAGAGGGCTGTTTGCGAATTATTTTTACAAATCTCAAGTGTTGTTTGACCTGTCGGTCATCTTTTTTGTAGAACCTAAAAAGTCCATAGCTTCCGAAAGTTGAATTTAATGAAAAAAGTTTGATTAGTAACAGGAAAATGTGTATATTTGTACGTCAAAAGAGGAAAATGACCATGAAATTGAGAGCTTTTTTATTGGGATTCTTTGCCGTGGCAGGGGTTCTGCCGGGGCTTTCCGGGAAGACTGGAGACGGCACGCTGACCCTGCTCTATTGGAACATCCAGAACGGCATGTGGGACGGGCAGACGGATGATTATCAGCGCTTTACCGATTGGGTCGCACAGCAGCAGCCCGACATCTGCGTCTGGTGCGAGGCCCAAAAACTCTATGTCACCAATTCCGACAAGAGCGAGAAGGAGACGGAGGAGGAGTGTCTGGCCCGCTGGCGCAGGCTGGCAGAGCGATACGGGCACCGCTATGTCTATCTGAGTGCCCATCCCGACAACTATCCGCAGCTCATCACTTCTCGCTTCCCGATGGAGGCTGAGCTGCTCATCACCGGCAATGCCGATACAATCGTCTGTCACGGGGCATCGTGGTACAGGCTCAGACTCAAGAAGAACAGGACGCTCAACCTGGTTACCCTGCATACCTGGCCGATGGGATTCGGCTACCGGGTTCCGACGGACAAACGCAAGGAGAGTCAGGCCAAGGGGGAGGGCGACATGTTTCGGCGCACGGAAATGGAGTATATCTGCAAGGCGACGGTGCTGACGCATCCCAAGGCCAAGAAGGAACTGTGGGCCATGATGGGTGACTTCAACTCCATTTCGCGTGTAGATAATGACGCCTATCAGTTGCCCGACAGCTCCACAAAGTTCCTGCTGCACGACTATATCCGCTCGTCAACACCCTACATCGACCTCATCAAGGACACCTATCCGAAGGAGTTCATCCGTTCCACTGGCGGCAATTCGCGCATCGACTTCATCTACGTCACGCCTGCGCTTCGGAAGAAGATACGCCATGCAGCCATTTTGGGGGACGACTATACTTCGCCCGTTCGCAATCCCCAGAAGATTTCCAACTTCTGGCACCCTTCGGACCATCTGCCCATAGTGATGAAATTCTCGTCGGAACCGGAGTGGTGATATAAAAAAGCCCCTTGACTTGTTGCGGTCAAGGGGGCTTCCTTTGCTCGTGCCCGGAACGGGAATCGAACCCGTACGGCCATCACTGGCCAAGGGATTTTAAGTCCCTCGTGTCTACCAATTCCACCATCTGGGCATTTGCGGTGCAAAGGTACAATAAAAAGTGAAAAGTGAAAA
>JAFXZK010000059.1 GCA_017541265.1 Bacteroidaceae bacterium
TTCTTCGCCGTCATTTCCCATCAAAACAAAAGGCGCTTGATTTCTTGTCCGGCTTTGACAAGAAGCTTGACAAGAGATACGCCGTGCGCCTGTTCTCCGATAAGCAATTCTCTCTTGCAAAAGAGAGTGAGGGCTATGCCATTCCATACACGAAGAAACAACTAAACGAAGTGTATTATGTTGGATAGCGGACGATACCTTTTACAGCACTCGCAGACTCAGCCAGACGGCTGGGTCTGCACTGACAGAGAGAATGGCATTGTCTGCCGTTTTACGGAGCATCAGTTCAATGAAACGCAAAATACGACGTTTCTCGAAGATGTACCCAACCCCAATCCTCTCGCTATTGCCCGCCTTATGCGCGAAATGGGCGACTGGCTTGCATCTAATCACGCAGATATTGTTATTGGAGGCGAGAATAAAAGTGCCAAATTTCAAATACGCATAGGCAGCATAGAACAACCTAAGGAATGTATTGATTGCAGCGGCCTCGAAGAAGCCATTCGTGTTTACCGTGAGAAGATGGACTCGTTTCCGCAAGACAAAATTCACCTTGTAAAACTGATATAAGCTATGACAACATTAAATCTGAATGAACAAGAAATAGATGCTGTCCTCTCGGCTGTCTCCATACGTTTGAATGGCATACGCGGCTACTGCCTCTCGGAAGAGGACTACCTAAAAAGCGCAATGAGAAAACTGAAAAAGTGTTTGAACGAATAAAAACCGAAACGGCGATGGACATAAAGCAATCAAGATTGAAAGAATGGGTTAAAGAGGAACTTGGCTATGCCTCTAATCCAGAACAGGCGGTTGTAGAATACCGCGAAAAGCTATGTCTTGGAGGGTATCGAATTATTGACCGAAAGAAACTGGCTATTGATGTGGATGCAATAGCAGCTGCAATCAACCTGCATGGTAAGGACACCGTGCAGGTAGGCAAAGACGCACATTGCTTCCATGACGATAGTAACAACTTTAAGTGGACGGTAGAATTTGCAGTGTATTTATAACTAAAACAATAACGAGCTATGACAGAATTTGAAATATATCAGAAGGAAGTATTAGGCATCATGTCTTCCTTCCTCAATCGTACACAGGACGGTGAGCAGGTGGTGGATGAGTTCACAAGCAGCTTCGCCGATAAGTTTGCGCTCGGACAAGAACAGCGGTGCGCCGTGAAAATTGTCCTGGCCTATCTTGATATGATACACCACACCATAGGTGACTTTCCTGAAGGCTTTGTTGGCATCACTATCAACCTTATCTCCCATATTCTGATAAAGGATTGGAACGGTGTTGAAAGTATGCTGAAAGACTAACAAATGAACCTAATTTTATATATGACACACGCGCACGCGCAAGGCTATATGTCCTTGCGCGTGTTTTCTGTTTCCGGCTCTGCTGCTATGGAGAGGTGGCTGTTGTTTATCGTATCAATTTTGACACTGACGCGATATGCCAGCGCATTATAATCCTGCCGAAGCATTTCGTATTGTTCTTGAATAGAACTGATAGTTGCTCGCAGTTCTGCAATCTCCTTGCGCAGTTCCTTGATTTCGCTTGGCTTAATTTCGTCCATCTTTGCCGAAAATGCTCGTGGCACACCAGACTTCTTGCTGCCACCCTTGTGTCTCTTCTTCTCTTCTTGCCTGTTTCGGTCAATGATGAAGTTATACGGCGATACTTGTAGATTCGTACAAGTGTTGAAGAACTCGTCAACAGGGAAACGTGTCCCTTCAAGGAACCTTTTTCGCGCGTTTTGGCTTTTTATGCCCATTGCCTTGCTTACATCCGTCCAACTTATGCGGCTTTTGTGGAAGACATCTTCCGCCGCCTTCCCATCCCATTTGATGCTGTGCCATTCGTCGCAAGGAACGGTTGCATTTTCGCGCACGGGTATGACAGATGCACCATTCTCTGCGACAAAATAATAAATAGGCATCCGTAGGGCATTGCAAATCTTGATAAGCGTTCCAACAGATACTACAAAGTCCTGCTGGATATAGCGGCTTAGCATTTGCTGCTTGATGCCAGACCTTCGTGCAATCTCTGCGAATGATATGTCGAGCACATCGGACAGCCCCAATAACAAGTTCAAGTTAAATTCCCACTTTACCATAGTCTATATTCGTTTTTATTGTCATTTTTTACCTTTTGTGTTGTAGAACATACAGAAACACGATACATCGTGACCGAATTTATTGTACCTTTGCACCCAAAGATACACAAAAAGCTACAATTTTTGATTCGTTTTTACAACAAAATCGTTAGATGTGCTAAAGAACACATAATGACAATGAAGCACTATATAACTAATATATGGAATGCCTTGCTTGGCAAGAACCCCTATCTCAGCGAGTTGGAGAAAATTAGGCGGGATTGCGAGCAGAAAGCTTCAAGTGAAGCGACGGGCTACCAGGTGCTTATTGAAAATCTACGCGAGCGTCTGAAGACAGCAGCAGAAGATGTTGCCAGCGCAAACAAGTACATCGGCAAGTTGTTGCAGGAAAAGAATGAACTTGAAATGCGGCTGCGTCATGCTACTGAGTGATGATTAGCGAACAAGATTTGCAGAAGCTGAAGGCTATATCACTCGTAGATGTAATGCGGGCGAATGGCTACGAACCGTCTCGGATACCAAAGGACGGAAGGGTGAAATATCTTTGCCCGTTCCATTCGGAAACAGATGCGAGCTTTTGTGTTGACCAGCATCCGCATGGCGATGCAGACGATGCAGGTTGGAAGTGTTACGGAAGGTGTGGCAAGCAGGGATATGGAGCCATCGCACTGCAAGCCGCTCTTATGGGTTTCGACCATACGGCACTTGGCGATAACCCCAAGCAATACAAGGCTGTTTTGCAGCGTTTGGTTGACGACCACAGCGTGAAAATAGAGGGTGTCGTGCCAACAACAGACGCAGAACGGACAGAGACAATCAATCCGCAGCAATGCGAGTTTGACGTCGCCGAATGGACTGCCGAACACCTGAAGGCTCTTGGCTTCATCGTGAAGTTGGCAACGACGCAAGGCGACGATGGAGAGCAGATAGTAAGATATTCTGAGAAGCCTGAAGGAGAATCAGAAGATTTCTCGCCTAAGCCGATGTATCGCTGTTCTCTTGACCGTGAGTATTGGCGGGGCAGAGGGGAGGCGCGAACCGCACAGGAATGGGGGCGCATAATTGAAAAGGAGTTCAAGACATATCCAGTTGAAACATTTATAACAGGGCCAGTTAACGTCAAAAAGGGTGGGCGATGCTCATTGCGCATCCCCGCACGGCAGACATACCCAATCTTTGCTATGAACTACGAATGGGGCATAAAGAAATACGAGCCAAAGGCTTCGGGCGACCACAAATGGTACTGGAGCCAGACCGATGGCATTGCCACAAAAGTTTATGGCGATAGCGTTGCCGTGAGAGCGATGAAGTTTGATGGAGAGGCCGGTGCGACAGAGCGTCCTTGGTTTGTTGACGTGCAAAAAGACAGAAGGCATCCGCTTGTGGTGGTGAAGAAAGACAATAAGAAAGACAATGACGATTCGCCAACACAGGAGCGGATGAAGATGAAGAGGCTGGTTCTTTGCTCTGGCCCGCGTGATGCAATGCAGATGTGGGCAGCGACAGATGCCCATGTGCTTTGGCTGCACAACGAGATAGCAGGCATTCGTGACGGTGTTGTAGATGATTGGCTGCGGATGTTGCTCGTTCGCATGACACAGGTGGCAGAGAGCGTATATGTATGTTACGACATTGACACAACAGGGATGGCTTGCAGCAGGAGCATTGCACTTGAAAATGCCAACATTCACCTGGTACGCCTCCCCCGCGAGATGTCCGAACTTAAATATAAAGATGTAACAGACTTCGTGGCACACTTCTCACAGATACAGAAGAACTTTTCGCCTGACTTGCGCAAGGCAAATCCATCGGAATCACTGATGCGTATGCTGAAGAATGCGCTTACGATGCAGTTCTGGATAGACAAGCCCACAACGAAGAAAAATGCTGATGGCGAGCGTGAATCAAATGTGCGCTATGTGTTAAGTGTAGCAAATCTGCTGCAATTCCTCGACGCAAAGGGCATCCGTTGTCATGTTGATGAGCGCGGCACGAGGATATTCTACCAGCTTTCCCATAATAACACCTATCGTTACCTCGACGTGTCACGTCAGGGCAACCAGCTTGAAGCCGCTGCACGGACGGCAATGCTCGACTGGATAGATGCGCATATCGCCGATGAAGATACACCATATAAGGCAAACCTTGTCAACACCATCTTCACGGGGAAGGGACTCGATGCCCGCACGATGAACACAATGCCGTCTTCTCCGATTGACGAGCATTCTTGGGGCGATGACTTCGATTATTTTTTCTTTGAAAACACGGCGGTTCGTGTCACAAGAGACGGCATCAAGACACAGAGCTACGAAAGTCTCCCCTATGTCACCAACGAGGAGTGTATATTATCCGGATCGTTCTCCTACATCCCGCAGTCTTGGCGTATTATCATAAATCCGAAGTATGCTGACGAGGAAAGGCGGCATAAGGAGATTGCCAAGGGCTGCTCAACATCTGAAATGCGTGCGGCGGAGAACACGCGCTGGATTCAATGGGCTGCACTGTGGAAATACAAACTGGAGACAGAGCGTCCGATCAACGATATGCCACTGCATTTCCGCTTTCTGTACAACCTGGGGCGTATATTCTGGGAAAAAGAGAGCTTCGGCGAGACACTTACGGCTACCGAGAAGCAGATGCAGGACATGCACTTCATCAACAAGGCTCATGCCATCGGTTATGCCATTACGCGCCACCGAAGCTATGCCAGACAACAGATAGTACACCTTACGGACTATGCCGTGTCTGACGAAAGGAAAGCCAGCGGTCGCAATGGAAAGAGTGCCGTCATAGATATGATTGGTGCTGTCCGTCCTTCGTCAGCCAACGTCGCAGGCAAGAGCATAAACGGCTCTAACATCACGCTTGCCCTGCTGCTTGGCGATGTCGTGGCAGGTGTGCATAGTGTGGTTGGTGTTGACGAGCTGCCAGAAGGATTCAAGGCAGAGGAATTATACAATGCGCCGACGAAACTTGTCTGCAAGACGCTTTACCACCAGCCAATCACTCTTAGGGGTGAAGACGTACCCAAGCTGTTCATAGCAAGCAATAAGCCTTTTGACCGTTCGTCAGGAAGCACAAAAGGCCGCATATACCCATGCTACACCAGCGACTATTATCACGCCGCCACAGACGATGGCCGATGGCTCGACTTTGCCCCGCAGGATGAGTTCGGAGAGCAATACGGCGTAAAGGAAGTGGCTAACAATTTAAGTCCTGAGTTGCTGAACGAGCTGCGCAATCTGCTCATCGGCTGTGCTCAGTTCTTCTTCCAGCAGCCAACCGACACCATTCTGCCTCCGACAGAGGCACGCAGCCTTCGTCGTGAGCTGTACGCCATGACTAAGGATAGCGGACTGACTGATTGGCTTGTGCGTTACTTCGAGGATACACCAGACAACCCGCATTTCGGACAACCCATCCCGCCGCAGGAAATGGCAATATCATTGCTTGACAGCGAGGGTGAGACCATTAACAACGAGAATATAGAAAAGGCCAAGAAACGAATTGCAAGGAACCTGAAGGTGTGCCTTAACCGTATGGGTGTCGTGATGGACCCGCCTGTTGTCCTCAATACTCCGAGCTATCGTCGTCATGGCGGCAGGCATAGCAGGGCTTGGCTTACGCAGATTGATGTATTGGGTCATCCGATGGAGAAGACCATAAAGAACCAATACAGACGAGAGGTGTCAACTGGCGAACGTCTGCCGCGTGAGTTGTCGTCAACTCCAATCTTCGTGCATTACTTCTATCACAATCGTCCTGGCTGCATCCCAACGCACCCTTTTACAAAAGGCATGGAATATGAGGACGACTATGTGCAAGCAGCACCGAATAAAGACCCAGAATTGACAGAATAACATAACAATTGTAAATTATGAAATCAGACTACATTTATTTCGACACAGTTGGCTTGACAAGCACCAGCGCGAACCATGTGGCGAACATGGCAAAGGAGAGCGTGAGGAACACTTCCAACGGATTGTCTGCTATCAGTTTCTTCAACACAACTGTTAGCCTTTTGAGCGGAGGCACGCCGCAAACGTCAAAACTTGGAAGCAAGAGGGAAGAGTTGGACGATATACTGAAGTCCCTCGAAGCGATTGGAGAAGCGAATGCTCTTTGTGCATGGCTTCGCGAGGCGATAAAGGCACGCGAGCGTCTGCTTAGTGAGGTGAAGTGCATGACACTTGAGAATTATTGCAAGGACATCCTCGGCGGTGTGGAAGTTCCGAAGCAGGACACGAACATCGACGACTGGATGAAAAAGAACGGCTACACGAAGCCAGACATCAACGGCGAGTTCCCAGGTGTGTTGCGCTCGCCTTCTTATGGAATGGTCGAATCGCGCCTGAGCTTGTTCTGCCGCAAGTTCGGTGTCGAGATGCCACAAAGCCCAGTCCAGGAACCCGCCATGACCGAGGATGAGTACATGAGCAAGCTGTCCGTGAAAGACCGCAACCACTTCCTTATGCTCGAAGCGAAGGCCGCTACCATTGGAAGATTCATTCACGAAGACGGTGCTTTATATAATGAACGGGAGAGGCTGCGTGCCATAATCGCCAAACCAATCGCCACACAAGGAGAAGGCTCGAATACACTAATATATCACTTTGAGCCGTCAATATCGATAGACGAAGTGGAAGCACTGTTCTTCCGTCTCTCTGCAGAGCATCGTGCCTTGCAAGCAGAATTGAACGGATTGCTTGCAGAACGCGCCCGCACCATAGAGGCAGACAAGCAAGAGAAGGCTGCCGCCTATCAAAAGGCAAGCGAAGAGTTCGCACGCGAAACAAGCAAGCTCCAAGACCAGCTCGGATCCTACATGCTCGACGAACGCAAGAAGATGAGCCAGTATCAGGCGGAGTACGACGCATGGAGCACCGAGCAGAAGAACCGCCACAAGCAGCTCTGCGATGACCTCATGGTATGGAAACTGAAAGAGGCGGAACGCATCGCCTCGCTCGGCATCGTCATTCCCAATGAGCTGCGAGACATATATGAACGTGTGAACGGTCTCGGAAAGTAACAGTATCGCGGAGAGCCGCGAAGCACAAATGCTCTTTGACATATTGGCACAGGTAGCCGCAGACTGAAGGTATCTACTGCGAAACTGCGGCGCACCGATGATGAAGATGGTTTTCTGACAAAGATACTTATAGTCGCTGGTTCGAATCCAGCCTCATGGTTCTACATGAGTGGTGCAGCTGGTTAGCACATAAGGAATGAAGTATGCAGGTTCGAATCCTGTCTTGACTTTTGTCAAGTGGCGGAATGGCAAACGCGCGAAATTGCAGATTTCGTACTTAACCATAACAACAAACGCTGACGTTGCGGACGGATTCACTTCCCTTCTGGGACAGAAAGGCGGAAGCCTCTCGGTAAAGTTCTCGTTCTTGCTTGTCCGTGATGGTTCTTGCTCTTGTTTTCGCTCTTGTCTCTGACATCATCATTTATCATCGGGCTTGTGCATCTTTGGACCCGTAGTTCAATGGATTAGAGCACATGCCTACGGAGCATGGGGTTACAGGTTCGAGTCCTGTCGGGTTCACTGTTAAGATGGAGGAAAGGTGCGGCTGTCTTTACGTCTTTCAGCAGCCGCATGTGAGGGCATTCTCATTGCATAATTGCCCGTCAAGTCGAATCGGGGTTACGCTATAAGCACCGTATGATACTGACGGGATTTCCCACTCGCGCGATTGTTCGACTCAACAGGAGTGGGCAAAAAAAAAGAAAAATGGCAAAAGTAAAGGACATACTTATAATCCGAAGGAGCTGCATGACCGGCAGGGTCGTGTGGGTCTATCACGGCGCATCAAAAGGTTCTGCGAAGTGGATGTACTTCCGTGCTCACAAGGAAGAGATTAGGCGTGTATGCCAGTGGAAGAAGCGGGAAGAGCAAAGGAAACAAGGCATACTTACTTTGCTCAACGAGTGTCTGGCTGACATACCCGTGACGGCGGCACTCACGCCACAGCAGACAGACGCAGTAAGGCGACTGAGAGCCATCGCCAATGAAAATGTCCCGTGCGACAGCGAGTTCTATTGCCACATCAGGGCAGAGCGCATAAGGCGAAACAGGTTCCGTCGGCAGATGCGGGAAAGGAGACAGAAAGAGAAACAACAAACATGTTTAACCAATTAAATAACAAACAAAATGAAAACTGTAAAAAAAATCTTGATTTCACTTGCAATAGCAGCAGCTGTTATTGCAGTTGTCCTGGTCTCTAATCATTTCTTGGGGTCCATGTGGACAGATCTTATTATCATGCTTGCTTTGACGACTGAAATCGTCTTTTTCTGGAGCAAAAACATGAAACAGCCAACCATCGAGGTCGTTCAGAAAAAGTGCGACTTCGATGATGTTGCCATGTTTCTTGAGGAAGTCGGTAAAGAAAATAAAATCGGCTACCTTGACCAACTGAAAGACGACAACAAGCAGCCTGCGCTCTCATCGTTGCCCAAGAACAAGCAATCCATGAGGAACGAGGAAAGGACGTTGCGCAATCGCATCCTGTCAAACATCAGGTTCATGCAGTCTGAGACTTTCAATTCATGGACAGACGAAAAGAAGGAAGATTACCGTCGTCAGGTCGGCGCAATGAGATTCTACCACATCTTCCTCTTCCATCGTTGTGTTGAGGAGGGTGTCCTCTTGCTAAAAGATGGTTCTTCGAGCAGTTCCTCCTCTTCGTCTTCCTCGTCCAGCAGTTCCTCGTCAGACAGTTCTTCATCCGACAGCTCATCATCAGATTCCTCATCATCGGACATCGAGTCCTCTGACTATGTATCTTCTGAAGACGGCGGCCCAATACCCATAAAGTAAGCATCTATGAAAAGTGCAAGAATAAAGCGTCGCAACAAGCAGGGCTTCAAGGGCATCGGCAATCACAACCCGATGCCAGAAGGTCACAAGTTTGGAGATTACAGAGACCGGCGCACTAACCACAAGAGGACGAAGGCCGCTGACGCGCTTCACGCTATGATAAAGTTTGCGGGCAAGTGGGGCTGCAAGCATCCTGGCAGCAAACACCCAAGCCAACTCATGATGTACCAAAAGCCGGCACCTGGTCCTGCCGCTTCTGCGCTGTCTGTATAACACCTGTTATGTTTAGTAAATAAGCGATGATACTCCCATCGATGACACCCGAAGAAAAGGTGAAGCAGATGCAGAACCTGTTTCCTCACATCCATGCACATGCCGATGAATGGTTGCGTTGCCACAACCATACGTTCTTTCGGACGAAGCGTTTCCCTGCCTGTTATGGCATAGAGATAGACTTCTCCGAAATCGGCATGGGCAAATGGACGATGCACGTCATCGCAGAGAGCAAAAGCAATCTGAGGAAAGGTGTCGCCACAATCAGGATGTATCAGACCTACTATGTGACGCACGCCAAAGACCAGAGCAATAACGGCACGGGAATTTACGAGCTTGTCGCCAACGACGATATAGATGTGAGCTGTCACGAATACACGCCGCACTATTTCAACAGACTCAGACAGCGCATGATTGCTCCGAGGGGCATCATGCAGCCGTCATTTCCAGAGCTGGTAAGACGTATGACATGCGACCATTGGTCGTCGATGGACGAGACCATCAAGGGCTTTCGCTACAAGAAGGATGAGACGGGAAAGTATGCACTCGTTGAAGACCACAATAATGACAGACAGGAAGGTTACGACAATCTTGTAAGCTATCACCATGACGGTATAAGTCTTGGTGTCTCTGCGGCACAGCGTCGCTACTTCCTTTACCTCTCCTATGTGCCGAATGACTTGCTCTATCCTGGGCAGTTCGAGAAACAGAAGAAGCGTCTTCAGGAATTGCTTGGGCATCAGTACGAGTTGCGCAACAATCCATTCGCCACCTATGACCGCAAGGCGTGGGAACCAATAGAACGAAAATGAATGGAGTCCGTGGTTCACGTGCCAAACGCTATGTCCCCGAGATACGCTATGCAATTGAAGAACTGCCTGGCTATTTGCAGAAGCGATACAGGAACGGGAACGGCTTCATCGAGGTAAGGCCTTCGCTTGACAGGAAAAGCTACCTCTACTCCGTTACGCCCGATTTCTGCTCCTGGCGTCCAAAGAAGAAACAGTCGTCTCGTATAATACAATGGTACGAAGAAGATAACGAACTCGAAGTTCCGATTACGGAAGCCGAGAAACGGAGAATGAGACAAGCGTGGAGCGAGCTGCTTAACGCGCCGACAATTGAGGAAACAGAACAACAGAAAGAAGCGCGTCGAGAGCAAGAACAACGAAAAAAGAATGAGATGAACCGCTACATCAAGCGTTATTTCTTACAAACAGGGCTTTATCGGGAAGCTCGCAAGGCAGGCATAGGGCTTAGGTGGCTGTTCATTAAATAAACGACAAAACATAAATACGAAAATGAAATCACATATTATCTATCGCCCCGCAGGTGCGGCGGCTGAGTATGCCTCATGGGGCTGCAATCTGTATGGAGGTTGCACTCACCACTGCGCCTATTGCTATAACAAAAGAGGCGTGTTCCGACATGCACTTGGCGGCGATATGCCGCAGTTGATGGTCAAGGCAGGCGGAAGCCTGCAAAAGGCGTATGAGCTGTTTAGCACCCAGCTTGACAGAGACCTTGAGACCATCATCCGCGACGGTGGCATCTTCTTCTCATTCACGACTGACCCGATGCTGCCAGAAACAATAGACGGCACAATGATATGCGCCGAATACGCACTGAAGAATGGTGCCCCCATCCAGCTACTCACAAAGGCTACATGGTGGCTTGACAGGTCGGGTGTCGTTGAAACACTCTACGATTACCGTAACCTTGTCCGTGTGGGCTTCACACTGACGGGCCGCGATGACATGGAGCCTTGCGCACCACCAAACGAAGAGCGCATACAGGCCATGCAATATCTTGTTGACTGCCATATCCCCGTATTCGCTTCCCTGGAGCCGATTATAGACTTCGCTTCGTCCCTGAAGATGATACTTGACATTGCGGACTTCTGCAAGGAGATGCGCATCGGCATTATGTCGCCGTACAATCCAAAACAGTATAGTTGGAGCCTCTGTGACCGCTTCATGAAGAAGGTTGACGAACTCGCATCGGACAAGGGAATATCCGTTTACTACAAGAACTCCATCCGCAGGTTCTATAAAGAAAATGCACCACAATAAACTATAAACACTAAACCTATTTACAATGGAAAGAAAAATTGATGTTGGAGCTGCTTTGTCTAATGCAGCAGGTAAACTCGAAAAGGCACTTGAAATGATAAGAGACACATCGAAGTTTGTCTCAGAGCAAGGCGTATCGGAAGTGCTGGTTGAAGAAACGAAACTTAAAGACGGCATTTACCTCGCCTATGACGACGGGACATCTTCTCCTTTCACAGGAGAAGAGTCAAAAGATGGCGTGCATGGAATCGGTGTCGTCTATGACGGCCACGCCTTCCAAGTTGCCTTGGAAGACCTTGGCGAATGGGGACTTGTCAAAGACTTGGATAAATGCCCCGAAGAATCACCTTTTTATAAGACAGAGTGCGAGGGCTTGCACGATTGGGACTTCATGAGCGCAACGGAGCATATCAAGGCTATAGGTACAGACATTCCCCTACCCGATGGCTGGTACATCCCAACACTCGCAGTCCTCGAAGTCATGTGCTTCTGGAAAGAAGCCATCAACAAGGCTCTCGTCTATGCAGGCGGCAAGCCAATGCCCGATGACTTCCACTGGAGTAGCACCGAGTATGGCCGTCATGGCGCGAGGCTCGTGCACTTCTCCAATGGCAACGCGAACTACTACAACAAGTATATCACGTTCGTCATTCGCCCTGTCACCGCATTCTAAATTGTGCCGCAGGCACACATTCCTTTAATTGTGCATGGCGGCCATTGAGGACGCCCTGCCAACCAGCCATCAAACGACAAATAGCATCCTGCTATGAATACACAAGTAGAACAAATAAAAGCCGAGGTGAGAAAGAGGCTTGATGTGCTCCAATATGAAATACATAAATTAGGAAACTTTCAAGAATTAAAAAGTTTACTTTCCTTCATCGACTCTCTTCCAGAAGAACCAGGGTGCATCTACAATCGCACACTTGAAGAAAGGCAGAGGTGTTGTCGGTATTGTTCTGCTGCTTGTCAGGCAAGGACAGAAACTCCATTTGACTACGAACATGCAACCGTTCCTCAAAAAGACTTTGCACCAAAGTTTGACGAGCGCATTCAGGATGGCGACGAAGTTGTTTATAATGAAGATATGGGCGGTAGAATAAACTTGTCTCGGTTGCAGCGGGTGGCTGTAAGTGAGGTTTTGGAAGAAGCTGCAAATACTTATGCCAAACAAGAGGAGGATAAGGCAGGGTGCGGGATAGAGTTTATTACAACTGATTTGGTAAAAGCCGTTATATTTGGTGCAAAATGGAAGGAAGCACAGGTTAAAGACCATCATTCTTAAAAACAGAGAAATGGAAATGAAGATTACGGTAGATTTCATTTTAGGCATTGTGCTTGGGTGCGCCTTTGGCGTTATCGGCACAGGGCTTTTGGTGGAGTATGTAAAACGGCGTTACGGAGGGGATTGAATATGGCAGAGATAATAGGATGGATTGCCACATTGTTCCGTGGTGCAGGTATGCTGGCGAAGAATGCTGACATGGTGAAATACCTTGTCAGCATAGGAAATTTGTTTTGGCTCATAAATGGAGTCATGACACACAACACTCCGCTCATAGCCAGCAACGGCTTATGCCTTGCTGTGATGCTGTATCAGATAATGAAAAGTGAAAGAGCGAAAAAGATATGAAGAACAACAGCAAGCATATCTATACGCTCCAATTGACGGAGCGACAAGCAAAGCTTCTCTCTTGGGCTTGCGATAGCATAGCACGTATCATCGAGGGTCAGGACTTCATCTATCAGGACTTCATGGAGTCAGCCTGGGAGAAGCGATGCAAGGAAGCTACCGGCAAAATGATGGATAAAGAATGGGACGGCGGCTGGAGTGAGATGCGATGCGACGCAGAAGCCATTGCCAAACAGATAAAGAAACGCTTCTGGGGTCTCGATAGCAAATCGCTCTACGGAATCCACTATGACGAGAGTGCAGACATCTTGTGGGATATTCACCAAGTGATTCGTCACCAACTATGGCTCGACAGGCCCGATGACATGAAATCGCACATCACTGTTGACGCATCGAGCGCGACCCGATGTGGTGTCGAACCCTTGGCAATTATAAACAAAATAAAACAGAGAAAACAAAATGGAGACAAAGACATGCAAGGAATGCGGAAGGGAACTTGAACTTTCCAGCTTCAAGAAAACACGATGGGGGGGGGTATGCAATGTTTGCAACCAGTGCTCCGCCAAGAAACGTACAGAGACAAAACAGCTATTCCTTATTAAGGAACGTGAGAAGGGACTTGAGCAGTACACTCCGCGCGAACTGATGGAAGAACTCGCAAAACGAGGTTACAAAGGAAAACTGACCTTTACAAGGGTTGAAGAAATAGACATAACAAACTTTTAACACAATATGATTTACGCGCGACTTTTCGCTATTGCTATCATACCATTGGCAATCTTCTACTACATTCTGGTAGTCCTGCAGTGCTTCGGATTGATTCGCTTCACTCGTAAGGCTATCACATTCCCAAAAGTGCTCATTCCGTTTTATTACTTTTTTCATTAACCCTAAATTACAAAAACTATGAAACAGACAAGTTTCTCGCCAATCCAGATTGGCAAACCTGCCATTATCGGCGTCAGTGTCATTGCGTTCTGTCTTGTCATGCTCTTCTCGCTGTTCGGGGCATTTCAAGACTGCGACAAGTCCAAAATCTATGTCAACCAGTACCCGTTCACGGGCAACTATGCCGTGTGGACTGAGGGCGGCTTGCAAAAGCAATGGTGGGGCAACATCTACGAGTATAACAAGACATCTCAGGTCGAGTTTACTGGTGCAGAGAAGAACGAGGACGGCTATACGGCTGTTGGAGAGAATCCTGCTGCGGCAGTCACCTTCAACGATAGGGGGCGCGGCTATCTCATTGGCTCTCTCCGCGTGGTGCTTCCTACGGACGAAATGCACATGTCGAAGATACAGCAGGACTTCGGCTCCGAGTCTGCGCTAATCTCTACGCTTGTCAGGCCGACGCTCTATAAGGTCGTTACATCCTGCGGCCCGCTCATGTCCTCTCTTGAATCTGTGTCAGAGACACGTACTGACCTTATCCAGTACATCACCGACCAGCTCAACGACGGTGTGTATAAGACCAAGATCCACAAGACGACGGTCATCAACGAGCTTACAGGAGACAGCGACATCGTGGCGAAGGCTGAGATTATCTTGGACAGCAATGCACCAGGCGGCTACAAGCGTCAGGAGTTGTCGCCATTCTCTCAATATGGCATTGTCTGCAACCTCGTCAGCATCACCGACATTAAGTACGACAAGGCCACACAAGACCAGATAGATGCGCAGAAAACCGCAAACCTCGCTGTTGTAACAGCTAAAACGAGGTCGCTTGAAGCTATCCAGAAGACAATCCTCGTCACGGAACAGGGTAAGCAGGCAGCAGAGAAGGCAAAATGGGAGCAGGAGGAGATAAAGGCACGGGAAGTCACCAAGGCACAACAGGAGTTTGAAGTCGCGTCGTTAGCAGCCAAGACAGCCCAGCAGAATGCTCTGAAGGTGAAAGCAGAGGGCGAAGCGAAAGCTGCCGCCAACGCAGCACTCGTTCATGCTGGCCTTACGCCGCTTGAACGTGCGACGATTGAGAAGGAGACAGCCATTGGTATTGCAGAGGCTCTTGCAAACTCTAAAGTCCGCTGGGTTCCGGAGGTTGTTATGACAGGCGGTTCTGGCGGCAATGCGATGGATGCCGTCGGACTGAACATGATGCTCGATGTAGTAAGCAAGATGAATAAGAAGTAAGACTATGTTGCGGTGGATTTACATCATCAGTATTGTTTTGTCGCTATGGACGGTCTATCTTCTTGCGTTCAAGACATACACAAAGAAACGACACCAGAAAGATTGGGAGCAGGTGGTTTACCCAATGATTATATATTTTTTATCTGCTTCTCGCATTTGTCCCTGGTGTCAATCTCATTATGGCATCAATTATCATTGTCAATCCTCTTTTTGAACCGGATGAATGGATGATTGATTCATGGCTGTTCAAAAAGCCAGGACAGAAAGAATAAACAACATGGAGCCAAACGGACGACAATCTTTTTATCAAAACTATTCACGCGTTTCAGACCGTCCTGCCCGCAGCGGCGGGCATGGCTCCAAGAAAAACGGATGGTGCTTAAAACTTGTAAATAGAGCAACAAGTATAAATGAACACTGCGGCAAAAGCCGTGTGTCGTGAAACCTCGATGAGCGGTGGAGCGTTACCACCAAGCACCACAAAAGATACACAACAATGAAGAAGATAATCTTACCTGGCGATACAGAACAACTGCGAAAGGCTTGCCGTTGGATGATTGGAAACATGCTGTTCAACACGCCGTTGTCTGCTTTTGCCGCACTCAATGAGATGAAGAATGCAGCGGCATTACTGATAGGGCGGCCAGACATCTTCCGTCATAGCCTGAAACGTCATGTGAACGAGGCAATCCGAAAGGGCGACCAAAAGAGAGCACTGATGATGGCATATCACAATGACCGCAAGACATTCGATGAGTTCTCGGACAACATCATCGACATTATGGAAGAAGACGTGACGAATCTACGCAACCATATATGTGACGTATTTCAACAGACAGGGATAACGCCAGATGCAGAGCTGATAGCATGGGTTGAGACGGCTCACATACTGCTTATGATTGCCGTACAGCATCATATCTCCATCATTGACCGCGGCAATCAGAAGGCTGGACACAACTACACAAAAGAGTTTCGGGATTTCTGCATGACAGACGTGCTCAGCGCATGGCAACTCGTGGCAGAAGCAATCGACCCAATGCCTTCTATATTAGAGGAGCAAAGCGTCATCGAACGCATAATAGACATCGCAGCAAAATATGGTCATGGCACATATCTGAAACAGTGCATCGACCTTATGCGCCATCATCCGCTCTTTGCAGACATGCAGGCGGAAGACGATGGTGACAAAATAGAAGTTGGCCCTACCTTATCATCGGACAAACAGAAAAAGAAACATAACAAAAACGATAAACTATGAAACAGAAAATCTCCGCTATACTTCTGCTACTTGGATTCGTGGCAGTATGTATGATTGTTCCTGCCGTATTGCCCTTATGGTTCTATCGCGGCATCGTGCTCCTGCTGTTGTTCTCAATCCTCGCCTTGCTCGGCTCTATTGTCAAATCGAAAAGTTAAACAATAACAGTGGTTACTATGAAAAAGAAAAACTTGCAGCCATGGCTGGACTATTTCGATATGCTGCAGACATACATACAAGGCGGCTTCCTCGAAATGCTCCCAGCGGCAAACGAGGCCTATATCACAGAGCCTGCACTATACAATCTTGGCTATGCTGACGAGCTGCTTGACAAGATGAAGGATGCTCTCGGCAATCAGGCGAAAATGGCACACCTGAAAGCCGAACTTTGGAAACGATTCAAGACAGTTGCATACGACCTGCGTACCTATTCTAACTTCCTCAATGCAGCCGCCGACGGCTATAAAACCTACGCACGTTCATCAGAGAAGGCTCCTGACACACCAGGCACAAAGACGGCGAGCCGTCAGGCAGATGAGAACCTGCGCAAACCGAACAAGATAACATCAAGCGGCAAGCCTTCCATGACGAACGGGAACTGCTTCGCCTTGCATGTGGTTTCCCCGCAGCATCCGCACAGCCTGAAATTCACCATTCTTGTTGTCCGACGCAGACGCTGGTACAGCCCTTGGAAGATAACAGACTTCTACGACGTAATCTACTACCAATGAAAATGAAATCAAGAAAACTACGATACATCACAGAGCTACGTCCTGCATCTGACATCAAACAGCCATTGGTCGATAACAGGCTATATAATCCAAAGCCTTTCTATAAGATGACCGATGCGGAAATCCGTGCTTTTGCGTCAAGGCAGGCGATGGCAGCTTCTCACTCTATCCGTATGACAGTCGATGAAGTGGAACGGTATGCGGCAGGTGTCTATTATTCCATATTGTTCTTCAACGAACGTGACAGGCGACATGCTGACTATATGCTATACCTTGAAGAACTCAGGCAGAGCGAGAAGGATACGACGCTGAAGGCATTTCTTCCTAAGAAAATAAAACTATGATACAACTACTATATATAGACCTGTTTTGTGGTGCCGGTGGCACTTCGAGCGGAATTGAATACGCAAGGGTGAACGGCGAGAAATGTGCGAGAGTAATTGCATGCGTCAACCATGATGCCAATGCCATCGCCTCGCATGAGGCGAATCATCCTGACACGCTCCATTTCACGGAGGACATCAGGACATTGAACTTCAACCACCTCGTACACTTGCGCGGACGTCAGTACGTCTCTTTCCTGCAGCACATTGACAATATGCGGAAGGCTTACCCTGATGCAAAGGTCGTGCTGTGGGCTTCCCTCGAATGTACGAACTTCAGCCGTGCCAAAGGAGGCCAGCCGCGTGATGCGGACAGCAGGACGCTGGCAGAGCATCTTTTCCGCTACATAGAGGCCATCAACCCAGATTATATCCAGATTGAGAACGTAGAGGAGTTCATGTGCTGGGGAGACCTTGACGAGAACGGCCACCCAATTAGCAGGCACAAAGGGACGTCCTATCTGAAATGGGTGAAGAGCGTATGCGCCTATGGATATGATTACGACTGGAGGTTGCTTAATGCTGCTGATTTCGGGGCATACACCAGCCGTAAGCGTCTGTTTGGGCAGTTTGCACGAACAGGGCTTCCGTTTGCCTTCCCCGAACAGACATACGCCAAGAATGGCGACGAAGGCGGCATGTTCAACATGTATAAGAAGTGGAAGCCCGTCCGGGAAGTGCTTGACCTGGCCGACGAGGGCAAGAGCATCTTTGACAGGAAGAAACCGCTTTGCGAAGCGACGCTCAATCGTATCTATGCCGGACTTGTCAAGTTCGTGGCTGGCGGAAAGGAGGCGTTTCTCGTAAAGTACAACAGCATGAATGGCAAAACAGGCAAGTATGTGGCTCCAGGCATTGACGAGCCGTGTCCGACCGTAGCCTGCCAGAATCGCCTCGGTATGGCAAAGGTTCAGTTTTTGTCTCTCTATTATGGCGGTGCAGAACACAACCAGTCTATTGAAGAGCCAAGCGGAACTGTTACCACCAAAGACCATCATGCCTTTATATCTGCTCACTACGGCAACGGATTCAACACGTCTGTTGATGCACCGGCTCCAACACTCACGACAAAAGACCGTCTCGGACTTGTGACAAGTCGTTTCCTTGCCAATGAGTATAGCGGCGGCGGGCAGGTGTCTGATGTCGGAACGGTATGTCCTGCTGTGCTTACCACGCCTAAGCAAAAGCTTGTTTCTGTGAAGCAGTATCTTATGAATCCGCAGTTTGCAAGCGCAGGCGGGAGCATCGACAAACCTTGCTTCACGCTCATTGCCCACATGGATAAGATGCCGCCCTATCTCGTAAGCGCAGAAGATGGGCTTGCGATAGAGGTGTACGAGACCGACAGCCCCATGACTGTTAGCATTAAGGAGTTTATGGCATTGTACGGCATATCTGACATTCGTATGCGTATGCTGAACATCCGTGAACTGAAGCGTATTCAGGGATTCCCGGAAGACTACATCTTAATAGGAAGCCAGTCCGAGCAGAAGAAGTTTATTGGGAATGCCGTCGAAGTCAATATGAGCCGCGTGCTATGCGAAGCACTTGTGAAAAAAATTTCAAAAACAGCGTGATATGATACAACATTTCAACTATCCTAACGTAAAGAGCATCGTTGTATGCGGAGACATACACGGAGAGTTCGAGTCGCTTGTATTTGACGTATGTGTCAGGCGTGAGATGCGCGACACGCTTGTCATTGTGGCGGGCGACTGCGGATTCGGGTTCAGATACATCGGCTACTACAACCAGTTGTATTTGCATTGGCTGAGAAAGCGGCTTGAAGCCGCCAATGTCTATATGGTATTTGTTCGCGGCAACCACGACAACCCCGCATGGTTCAACAGCGAGAAAATCTCATGGATGCGTTTCTTTGCAGTTCCCGACTACTCCGTTGTTTCCGCATGTGGGCATCAAGTCCTTTGTGTTGGCGGGGCTGTGTCAATTGACCGTGGCAGTCGCACAGAAGACAAGGATTGGTGGATGAATGAAGGCCCTTCGCTGCGACCTGACCTTATGGCGGACATTGCCAAGCGTGGATTCCGCATTGATTCAGTGGTGACACATGTTGCTCCATCGTTCTGTGAGAATGTCACACCGCCGCAGTTTGTGCAGGCATATATTGAAAGCGACCCGACACTCCTTTATGACATGCGTCATGAGCGCGATGTTATGGACGGACTGCTGGCAAACCTGCATCACGACGGTCATCCGCTCCGACATTGGTACTACGGGCATTATCATCACTCATGGAACGCGGAGATTGATGGCGTGGACTTTACGATGTTGGGCATCATGGAGCTGAAAGAAGTTAGATAAAAGACATAAACATAAAATCAAACAAAATGACAAACAAAGAGACAATCCTATTGACAGATGGCTACAAGCTGGGCCATCACAGACAGTACCCGGAAGGGACGGAAATGGTGTACTCAAACTGGACGCCGCGTAGCAACAAATACTTCCACGAGGCAGAGGATGGTGCCGTAGTGTTCGGACTTCAGTACCTGATTAAGGAGTACCTTATCAAGCAGATTAACGAGAACTTCTTCGGCCTTCCCCGTGAGCAGGCCATCCGCGAGTTCCACGACCGCGTGGACAGTTTCGTTGGTATCGAGAACGTGGGTATCAAGCACATCGAGGCATTGTACGACCTTGGCTATTTGCCAATTGAAATAAAGGCATTGCCAGAAGGTGCGGTGTGTCCTATCCGCGTGCCTTGGATGACCATCAAGAA
>JAFXZK010000060.1 GCA_017541265.1 Bacteroidaceae bacterium
AACCTCTCCATCCTGAAGTTCCTCGGCTTCGAGCAGACCTTCAAGAATGCCCTCACCACCCTGCCAATGGGCGGCGGTAAGGGCGGCAGCGACTTCTCTCCCCGAGGCAAGAGCGATGCCGAAATCATGCGTTTCTGCCAAGCATTTATGATGGAACTGTTCAGGCACATAGGCCCCGACGTCGATGTGCCCGCAGGCGACATTGGCGTGGGCGGTCGTGAGATAGGCTACCTCTTCGGCATGTACAAGAAACTCACCACGCAGTTCCACGGAGCCACGCTGACAGGCAAGGGCCTGGAATGGGGCGGCAGCATCCTTCGTCCCGAGGCAACGGGCTTCGGAGCACTCTACTTCGTGAACCAGATGATGCAGACGCACGGCCTCGACATCAAGGGCAAGACGGTCGCCCTCTCGGGCTTCGGCAACGTTGCCTGGGGTGCTGCGAAGAAGGCTACCGAGCTGGGAGCGAAGGTCATCACTATCAGCGGCCCCGACGGATACATCTACGACCCGGCAGGACTCGACGAGGAGAAGATTGACTACCTGCTCGAATTGCGTGCCTCGGGCAACGACATCTGCCAGCCCTATGCCGAGCAGTTCCCCGGCTCTCAGTTCTTCGAAGGCAAGAAGCCGTGGGAGCAGAAGGCCGACATCTATCTGCCTTGTGCCACACAGAACGAGCTGAACGGCGAGGATGCCGACAGGATATTGGCCTCGAAGCCGCTTTGCGTGGCCGAAGTCAGCAACATGGGCTGCACGGCCGAAGCAGCCGAGAAGTTCATCGCAGCACGTCAGCTCTTCGCTCCGGGCAAGGCCGTCAATGCCGGCGGCGTAGCAACCTCCGGTCTCGAAATGACACAGAACTCCATGCGCCTCTCCTGGTCGGCTGAAGAAGTGGACAGACGTCTGCACCAGATCATGGCAGGCATCCACCAGCAGTGCGTCAAGTATGGCAAGGAGGGCGACTACGTCAACTACGTCAAAGGGGCGAATATCGCTGGCTTTATGAAGGTTGCGAAGGCTATGATGGCCCAAGGAATCGTCTGAGAAAAGGAGCATAAGTTGATGCCCCGTGGAGCGCAGGCCGACACAACGTGGAGCGTAAGCCGACACAACGTGGAGCGCAGGCCGACACAACGTGGAGCGTAAGCCGATGCTCCACGGAGCGTGAACCAGGACGATGTGCCGTGTCAAAAAACATTGCTGTCCGGAGATAAAGCGCTGAAGGCGCGAAAAGACCACAGACGGGGGTGATAACCCCCGGTACAAGAGCATCAACAAAACAAAACCCTGAAGGGGTGACAGAAAGTTCAATTGAATTGGAAACAGTTCATTAATAGCTCTGTCGCCCCGTCGGGTAGGGTGTTCAAAATCGACATCTGACGCGAGACCGTTTTTTATGCTGTTTTGAGGGTCTGGATGCGTTTTGCAACAAGGTTCTCCATGAGATTTTCATCTCGCCAGAGATTGATGTCCATAATCTTCGTCCTGCATAAGCGTTCTTTGACATTATAGTTCTTGGAAGCAGATTCACCGGCGTATGCCAATATTACTGGCAGGTGTAAGACTCGTGCAGTCACACCATTAAGTTTATTGGGAGATTGCTTGTATTTGAAGATGCCAAATGTAGACTCGATGATGTCTGACGAGTTATTGACCGTCTCGTTGTCTTTAAGAAGGAGCTTCTCTTTTGCAAGATAATCCAGTATTTGCTGTCCGACTCGTCTCATTCTGTCGTTTCCGCACATGACAGTTGCACATACATGCCTTCTGCATTCTGCTATAGTATTCTTGCTTAAGCCATTATGCTTCATCCTCGTCTCTATGAATTGTATGCAGGATACCATCTCCTTCATTTCGTCGACAAAAGAAGCGTATGGACGTAAAAAAGAGAACACTTCCTGTTCGCGTCGGCCTAGCTTGTGGAATATCCGTAACATCTTGTCTGCCCAACGAACACATTCCGACAGGTTCATGAACCTTGCCTTGGTGCGTTGGGACGGAGACTGGAGATAGGCAGCCTCTCTCATGCAGTGCTGCTGCTTGCAGGTTGCCATCTTCTTGTTAAAATCCACAAAATCAGCGTCATCCTTGTACACACGCTCCATGAACATTGCAAGAGTGTGGCTGATATCACGGTGCCATGTATAGTTGGACAGTCCAACGGCTTTACGCATCTTGCTGTCATTGTCCGAGATTATATATGAAGGTTTCTTGCCCACGGCTTCAATACTCCCGTCGAGTGCCTCACTTGCAGTCTTGGCCGTCCAGCCAGACCTCACGTTGACTCCGACCACTTTCACATCGTTGAGCTGTAATGGATGTCCCTGGTGCTCAGCTGGCACGGCTAGGACAGGGAGAAGTTTCTCGCTGCCGATCATCATGCACTCGTCTATTATAAGTGCATAATCGAGATCCTTAAGGGCTGCAGGCGCATGCCTAATCTCATCAAGGCCACATTTGCGCACCCAATTGTCGACAGTGTTATACGATGGAACATCGTCAACAAGACCGTATGTCAGCTTCGCTAATCCTTCAATAGCCGCAACAACATCTCTAGAGCTTGCATTTGTTTCGCATCTGAGCAGGAGGGCGTATCTGATGACGAATTCCGAGAACTGATGTCCTGGTATTCTCTTGTAATACTCTTGAGAGCTTGGTCCATAACATGGCTTGCTGCTTTTTTTTTAGATTCTGCTTCCATGTCGGCTATCCTAGCTTCAAGTTTGGCAATTCGTTCGTTTCTTCTTTTTAACTGAGCCTTGGCGTTTTTGAGACTACTTTTGAGACACTTGGCTTTGTCTGTTTTTGTCATGTCGGTTGCTGAATAGAGGTTACTTATTTGGCTACAAAGTTACTAATAATCAGTGACATGTGCAAATTTTCAAAGGACTTTTTCAGCCTATGAAGTGTTAAAAATCAATAACATAAATGCTAAAATACAGACGCTTTTTGGTCTCGCATAGAAAGGTGATTTTGAACACCCTACCTTTCGGGGCTTAGTTTTGTTAATGCGCTTGTCCCGGGGGTTTTCACCCCCG
>JAFXZK010000006.1 GCA_017541265.1 Bacteroidaceae bacterium
AAACTTTTTTCGTATAAGTTAGTACGCAAACCCTGAATATGATTGAACGGCTTTCTGCGGAGCCTATTCAACAAAAACAAGGGTTAAGAAAGAATTATTCAAGTCCTGCCAGGGGTAAGCAAAAAGACATTCAACCTATGGAAGGGATAAGGTAAAATCCATTCAACTATTTCTAGGGTAGTCAATGAAATCGCCGAATTGCATCGAGTCTAATCACACATTCCAAACTTTTTCGTGATTTTCTTTTGCAGTTTCCTTAAAACATTGTATTTTTGTACCGACCAAAAGCCCTTTAAGGGGCTGATGTGTCAAATCTTAATGGAATCCTGCGGCTGAGAACTCCGTTTGTAAGGACAGCCAAAGGGAAAAGGACGTTTTCAATACGTTACTGTCTGTGTAGTCAAACTTCGCAACTTTGATTTCTGTGCACAGAGGTGATGCAACAAAGCGTCTGCGTGGGTGTATTATATCCTTTCATATATAATACCACTCGGCGTGGGCTGGCTTGTGTTGCTTATCCTTGCACAGGGGCAATGCGAAGGCCTGACTACGGGGATAGGCGCAGAGAAACAACTCCCACGCCTTTTCGTTTCCAAACCTTAACATAGTATCCACGCCGACTTTGGGAGTCAAGAGGCAAACAAAGACTTCTAATGTTATGACTACAAGAAAAGAAAGAGAAGGTAAGAGTCCAGACCTAAAAAAGTTGATGAAGGTGGATGATATTAAATCATTCATCAAAACAGAAATGCCGAAGACATTCAGTGCTCATCATTTCATCACGAAACTTATGGAGAAAGATACTGAGTTATACGGGAACTTGTTATGTAAGTATAAGAATGTTACAATAACTCAGATGGTAATAGGTAAGTATTTATCAAACTATCAGAGACTATTAGGAATAAGCCAAGGGAATATGTGCCAACCTGTCAAAAGCCAAAATATTCTGCAAAAGCCCAGCAAGTGTGCAATATGGATTCAAAAAGGAAAACACTAAAAGCATGAAAAACGGGATTAAATATGCGTTATGGTTTATTGTCATTATGGTTTTCTTTCGAGCATGCAATGCATGTGTTGGATGTACAGAAAATGCTGGTCAAACCATCGAAAAAATAGACCATTGGCAACAAGAACAACAGAAACGCGAAAATGAGAGCCAAGTTAGAGAACGTGAAGCACAACGTCAAAGAGAAGCTAATAAGCAAATAAATCTGTCTTCTGTTGGTAGAGCTATTGATTTAGGGCTTCCAAGTGGCACTCTTTGGGCAGAATGGAATTTAGGCGCAACAAAGCCAGAAGGATACGGAGAGTATTTTGCTTGGGGTGAAACTACTGGCACAAATGATGGGAAAAGAAGATATGTCTGGAATACCTATAAATGGTGCAATGGAGCTCATGACTTGCTTACAAAATACTGTAACGCTGATAGCAAATATATATTGGAATCAATAGATGATGCTGCTACCGTGAACTGGGGCAATGGATGGCAGATTCCATCAAGTAATCAGTTAGAAGAACTCAGGCAAAACTGCACTTGGGAACTTGTAACAAGAGATGGAGTTAACGGTTATATTGCTAAAAGCAAAATAAATTCCAATTCAATCTTTCTCCCTTTGTCTGGTTATTGTGGGACTAACGATAACATAATAGTTAATAGAGATAATGAATTACTGAGTATTCCTACAGGATATTATTGGGCAAGAAACCTTGAAGTAGGTTTTTGGACGGGCATAGGTGATCCGTACAGCTTAATAATCGACAGGGAAGAAACATGCATAAGCAATTCTCGTGTAGAACGCTGCGAAGGAATAAGCATCAGGCCTGTATATATACAAATAGTTGATGAAAAAGGAATAAATGAAGAAGAGGAGGAAGGAGAAGATATTAATCCCAACGAACCTTTACCAGAAGAACTGGGTACAAATCAAGATGAAGAATATGAAGAAATTATAAAGGCAATGGAACTAATTGTTCAATAATCTATCAAATAATTGAAGGATGTAGAAAAAAACTTAAACGAAGGGAGCAAAGATTCCCCAGATAAAACCTCTTAAAGGACTAAAGGTGTCTATATATAATTCGGCTCTAATAACAATTCGGCTCAATTATCTTGTATATTTGAGCCGATTTGCTGTGTAGAATGTGCTGATTATTGTGTATAGTATAACTAACCCTGTAGGACAATTCTTCTTTCACTCAGCAAAAAGCTCTCGATTATTTGCATCATATAAAATAAAGATGTGCTTTCGAATTGCAAATTATGCAGAAACCATCCTGCATGTAGCAGCAATTGTCCTTAAAAATATGTTTCGACGGCAAAGCGGAACTGGTCAATGAAGATTTGCTTGAAGGCAGAGATGTTGTTCTGTTCGTAGAAGAGCAACATTGCTTTCTTATAGTCGATGCTGTCAACGGTTCTAAATGAAATCGGACAAAAGCCGTTGGCAATCAGGATGGCATTGCTTGTGATGCGGGCGACACGCTTGTTGCCGTCGTTGAATGCTTGGATGTACGACAACAGAACCAATACAAAGAGAGCCTTCTCAAAGACATTGTCCCTGCTGTTCACCAAGTCGCAAGTCTGCTGCAGCGCCTCGCGAATCTGGAACTCATTATCAAGCGGACGATAGTTCGTCCCTGTTATGCCAACGCGACGGGTGCGGATGTTCCTGTCAACGCCGAGTTCCTTGACGAGCATGCTATGAATGTCTTCAATGCGAGACACTGTGATATGTTCGAGATAATCGGGGTTCGCGACGATGAAGTCAAGCGCATCTTTATGGTTGAGCAACATGATGGCTTCCTCTTTTGTCTTGCCTGCAGCTGTTTGTTTTTCCTTCAACAAGCGTTCTGTCTCAAGCAGGGAATAGGTGTTGCCTTCTATTTGTGAGGACTTCCAGCTGAGGTCAATACCCAGCCGCTCCATTTCCTTTCGCTTCTGTTCCACAGAGAGCGAGGCAAAGTTCTTGGCAAATTGTGCTTGCAAGGCAGTCAGTTCCGACAATTCTTGCTCAGTAAAAAGACTTGCCTTACTGAGAACTTCCGGTATCAAGTCAAAGTTATACCCCGTCCTTCCCTGTCGTTCATCAACCTCTTTACTATAGTATTCGTCCAAGTTTACCGGAGCGAAAAGCTCTGAAACATAGTACCTTGTAGCCCTGGCCTTACCTTCTGCCCGAACATAGAAAGAGCCGACAAGCTCATTGATGACACGCTTTATTGTTGCAAGACTTGCTTCGTTGGCCAAGTCGTCTGCAATCTGTTTGGAAGATACCCCCGGATGCGTTTTGATGTACGCTAAAACAACATTTTTGTCCATACATTTAATAGAATCAGCTCACAAAGGTAAGCAAATCAGCTCAAATATGCAAGAAAATGAGCCGATTTGTTGTTTAGAATGAGCTGATTTAAGGGCGAAAAGAAAAACACGGTTTAAGCTGTACATGGGAATAATCCTGTCACTTCCTGTCCTTATCTGCTTTTTTATGTCATAATGTTTGGCTGTTACGGCTTTTCTTTGTATTTTTGTGATGCAAAACGGCTTTATTGTTCAATTAAAACATAACAAACATGAAGATTCCACAGAAATGCAGTGACGTCACCGAGGCTTTTGCCGATGAGTGGTATGTAGGGCTTCCCATCCGTCCGCTTCGTAATGAGGACGCCAAGAACACGCGCCAGCACTTGGCTCTCAAACTGCTCGGCAACAAGGATGCTGACCCGATGGACATTACAAAGGCTTGGCTTGCCCTGCCTCCCCAGAGAAAGTGCGCCATCTGCTGGCACATGACCGGTCACCACGACGCAGCTTTCGTTGAGGACGAAGAAAAGCCGAGCTACACCTGAGAAAGTTGAAAAGGTGAAAAGTTAAAAGGGTGAAAGGTTGAAAAAGGTGAAGGAAGTCCTTTGCATCAACGACCACATTGCCGACCTGGGCGAGGAGCAGACAGAGCGGCTCATCGCGTCGTTGCCTGAATGGCGCCGGGAACAGGCTTTGCGCTTCATCCATCTGCAAGGCAGGCTGGAATGTGCCGTTGGCTACATCGAGCTGCTGCGAGGACTGCGCCAATGCTTCGGCATCAAGGATATGTCGGCCTTTGCCTATAACGAGCACGGCAAGCCTTACCTGCCCGGGCATTCAGAGGTGCATTTCAGCATCAGCCACTGCAAGGAGGCTGCGGGATGTCTTGTCGCTGACCGTCCTTGCGGCTTGGACATCGAGCGCATCCGCAAGGCAAAAGACGACCTCGTCCGCCACACGATGAATCCCGAAGAGGCGGAAAGCATCTTCGCCAGTCCTTTCCCGGACATCGCCTTCACCAGCCTCTGGACGCAGAAGGAGGCGGTTCTGAAGCTGAAGGGCACAGGCATTGTCGACGACCTGCACAGCGCCCTCATGCCCGACAATCTGCAAGGCATCGAGCTGCAAACCGTCGAGAACACTTGGAAAGGCTATGTTTATAGCGTTGCCATTCAAAAATAATTTATTCCAAATTCAAAATGAATAATAACTTGCTGCCCAAACTGCCGTCTTCTATCCTTCTCTTCCTGCTTTTGTCTTCCCCGGTCTTATGTGTTCAAGCGCAGAAAGTACCGAACACGGAAAAGACTTGGGCATGGCTTGGTTTCGAGCGGCCAGAAGGGGCGAACCCTATCGTCAAGCCCGACACAACCAGTCGCTTCTTCTGCCCGATGTGGGGCAGGGTGGCGCAATGGGAGAACAGCGAGACTTTCAATCCTGCCGCAACCGTCTTCAACGGAGGCATAGCACTCCTCTATCGTGCTGAGGATAACATTGCCAAGGGCATCGGTTCGCGCACCTCGCGCATCGGCTATGCTTTCAGCGAGGACGGCATCCACTTCCAGCATCACGGCGCTCCTGTTCTCTTTCCCGGTGGTGACGAGTGGACGGACTTTGATGTGCCCGGCGGATGCGAAGACCCTCGCGTCTGTATGACCGAGGACGGGCTTTATGTAATGACCTATACAAGCTGGAACCACAAGCTTGCCCGCCTGAGCGTCGCCACTTCAAGAGACCTTGTTCACTGGACGAAGCATGGCCCTATCTTCAGCGACGACCACAAAAGCCAGTTGAGCAAAGGCTACTCGAAATCAGGCTCCATCGTGACGGAAGTTAAGAACGGCAGGCAGGTCATTGCCCGCATCAAGGGCAAGTACCTGATGTACTGGGGTGAGAACTTCGTCAACATCGCCACCAGCGACGACCTCATCCATTGGACGCCTATGCTTGCTGCGGACGGCAAACTCCTGCATGTGATGGACACAAGAAGGGGTTACTTCGACAGCCAGCTCGTGGAATGCGGTCCGCCTGCCATCAAAACGAAGAAAGGTATCATGCTCTTCTACAACGGCAAGAACAGGGGCGGCGAGAACGGCGACCAGCGTTATGCTTCAGGCGCCTATTGCGCTGGGCAGGCACTCTTCTCGCTGAAAGACCCGACGAAACTACTCGACCGCCTCGACGAGCCGTTCTTCTATCCCGAAGACGACTTCGAGAAGAGCGGACAGTATCCTTCCGGGACGGTCTTCATCGAAGGACTTGTGCCTTATCGGGGCAAGTGGTATCTCTACTTTGGCTGTGCTGATTCGTTTGTCGGTATGGCGGTTTACGACCCTCAGAAAGTAAACAAACATTAAAAAAGGTGCTGTAAGCGAAATAATTATGAATTATGAATTGTGAATTGTGAATTATTTCGTACCTTTGCGCCCTGATATGAGTATAAGTCGAATTTTGTCCCTGTTCCTTGCCCCCTGCTCTCTGCTCCTCCTCTCTTGCAGCGAGTACTCTGCCGTGCTCAAGGCCGGCGACTATGAGTACAAGTACGAGGCAGCCAAAGCGCTTTATGCGGACGGCCATTACCGTCAGGCTACAGAGCTTTTCAGCACATTGCTTGCTCCGCTGAAAGGAACGTCGTACGGCGAGGAGAGCCTCTATATGCTGGCAGAAAGCAACATGAAGGCAAAGGACTATGAGTCGGCCGCCATGTTCTTCAAAAAGTACTATCAGGCATACCCCAAAGGACGATACATGGAGTTGGCCCGCTTCAACAGCGGCTATGCGCTCTATAAGCAGACACCAGACATACGTCTCGACCAGACGAGCACAATGGAGGCCATCAGCGAGTACCAGAACTTCCTCGACTACTGCCCGGGCACAAACCTCAGGGATCAGGCACAGGAAATCATCTACGACCTGCAGGACAAGCTCGTACAGAAGGAATACCTGGCAGCCAAGCTATACTACGACCTGGGCACCTATCCTCTCAACACCATTTACGGCGGCAGCAACTACGATGCCTGCGTAGTGACGGCCCAGAACGCCCTGAAGGACTATCCCTATGCTTCTGCGGGGTTGCGCGAAAACCTCTCCATCCTCGTCCTGCGTGCCAAGTACCATCTGGCTCGGCAGAGCGTAGAAGAGAAGCGTATGGAACGCTTTCGCGAAGCCATCGACGAATACTATGCCTTCCAGAACGACTATCCGGAAAGCCAGTACATGAAGGAAGCTAACGCCATCTTGAACTATTCTGAACGTATTGTCGCAAGGAAAGGAATAATACTGGACGACGACGATGATTTAGACAAGCAAGAGAAGAAGGAGAAAAAGGAGAAGAAGTCTTCCCAAGAGAAAGTCGATGTGACGCCCAACCAGCTGGATAGCAAGAACAGACCTTTTGGATGGCTTCTTGACGGAATAGGTCAGGCTATATATGGCAAGAGTTATAGACGGAGTAATTAGAAAAAAGCAATATACTATAATAATATGGACTACAAGAAGACAACAGCACCCAACGACACTGTGAACAGAGACCCGATGAGCCTCTGCGAAGAGACAGGCAACATCTACGAAAGCGTGGTTATCATCGGCAAGCGTGCCAATCAGATTTCTGCAGACATCAAGCAGGAATTGAGCAGGAAGCTCTCTGAATTTGCCAGCACGCAGGACAACCTGGACGAAGTGTTCGAGAACCGTGAGCAGATAGAAATCAGCCGCTATTATGAGAAGCTTCCCAAGGCAACCTTGATGGCAACCCAGGAGTTCATCGACGGCAAAGTTTACTATCGCAATCCAAGCAAGGAGAGCACCACACTGCTCGACTAAGCAGTTATGATACAGCGCATACAGACACTCTACCTGTTTGCTGCCTTTGTCCTTTGCTTAGGTTGCCTATGTACGCCTATTGCCCACTTTATGCCCAGCGATGGCGGATATATGGTGAACATGTATAACCTGTGGTTCGTATCAGAGGATATGTTCCGTTACTGCTTTGTCCTGTTTGGCATACTGGTTATTGCGACAGCAGCCGCATTCATTGACATTTGGCTCTACAAGCGCCGTGCCTTGCAGATGCGGATTGCCACTTTCTGCATGATATTGCTTGTGGCGTGGTACATCATCTACGGCATCTATTGCTACACGTTTAGTGCAGAGATGCAGGCTTCTTGGCGTCCCCATTGGACAGCAGCTCTGCCTTTTGCCGCCTTTATCCTGCTTTATCTGGCTTTCCGCGGCATTCTGAAAGACGAGATGCTTGTACGTTCCCTCGACCGCCTGCGCTAATTCGCGTCCATCACTGGGGCAATTGATAGCGGATACCTGCCTGCTTGATAATCTGACGCCTGAAACTTTCCGGATATCCTGGGCGTAGCACGGGACGAGGATTGCCTCCAGGTGTCTTTTCGTACTGCCCGTTTTCATACATACGCTTGACGGCCATATCGTTATACTTCACGATAATGAGCTGTGCAAGCTGGTTCCATTCGTCCATCATAGCGCTTGCCGTGCGGTGGCTGTAGGCCGAGAGGTACTTGATGGCTTCCTCTTTGCTCATGTTGGCAGCCTTGCTTTCGATGTCTGGCTGTAGGGAATTGTAGTCGGCTTCGAGCCTATCGCGCACCTTTTGTAGCTCCGGGAAGAGGAGGCTATAGCGCAGATAGACCATGTTGCTCACCCAGTTCTGCACCCAATAAGCGTTGCGAGTGGAGAAGTGGAAAGCGTCGGAGATGGTGCCGTCGTAGCATTCGGGGGAAGTTGTCAGGCAGCAATAGACGGGCGTCATCGCCACCATGTTCGCGTCGTCGTTGCCAAACCATGTTACACCACCGATATAATCAGGAAGCCAGGAGCGCATCTGGCTGACGTAGATGTTTGCCGTCTGCTGCGTACTGATTGGGCGTTCGTTGAAGTACTTCTTTCCATCGACCTCATAGCTCAATGGGGTGGGGCGGTAAGGCATTTCCCAAGCACCCATCCCGATGTCCTCTGTCATAGCCATCGGTGTGCCTTCGTAGTGGTCGCGCATCATGTCCTTAACATCTTGAACAGAGAGCGGAGCCTTTGGCTTCACATAAAGAGGGAGGACTTGGCCCTTCGTGTCGCCCATCGCGTAAGACAGATAAGGCGACATATCCTCGGCTGCCCACTTGTTGAAATAGCTCCAGACACGAGCCTCGCAATAACGAAGCGCACCGAAGTCGGCAGGCGCGTAAGCATTTGCAAACGAGAACTCTGCGTCTTTACCGCTAAAGTAACCCTTCTCACGGGCAAAGCTGATGACATCCTTGGCGTAGAGGCAGTTGTTCTTGTCCTTGAGGGGGAACTGATGGATGCGGCTCTGGTTGGCGTGACCACTGATGCAATCGTCGGGAATACGCACGGCAACCCATACCGTTCCCTTGCGTCCGGGACCTTTTCCAATCATGTCCATAATCCAGACCTCATTGGGGTCGGCGATGGTGAAGCTCTCTCCCTCGCTCTCGTAGCCGTAGGTATCGACCAGTTCCGTCATCACCTTGATGGCTTCGCGGGCAGTCTTGGCACGCTGAAGGCCAAGTACCATAAGCGAACCATAGTCGATAACTCCACTGATAGTGTCAACCAGCTCTTCCCGTCCGCCCCAGGTCGTCTCGTGAATCGTCAGCTGATATTCGTTCATCAGCCCAACGACGCCGTATGTGTGGGGCATCTCTGGAATCTCCCCCAAGTAGTTGTTGCTCTCATAATGATAGATGGGATGCATCGTACCGGCAGGATGGTCGGCGGCAGGAATGCAGCGAAGGAAGCCGAACGAGCCGTAGTCGTCACTGCTGTAGGTGATGATGACGCTGCCATCCTTCGAGGCTTTCTTGCCTACAATCAGGTTCGTGCAAGCGGAAGCCCCCTCCTGACCTCCCCCAAGGGGGAGGAACAAAACGCATACGAATAGTGCAAGTATCTTCTTCATAGCATTTTATTTAATTATCAATTTGTCGCTGCCTGCGGCTTTGAAGCTCATGTCGAGTCCCTTCACGCTGTGCGTCAGTGCGCCGAAGGAAATGAAGTCCACGCCAGCCTTGGCGTAGGGAATCATCGTGTCGAAAGTGATGCCGCCGCTGGACTCCGTCTCGCATCGACCGGCAACAATCTCCACAGCCTTCTTCGTGTCCTCGGGCGTGAAGTTGTCGAACATGATACGGTCACAACCCTCGGCAAGCGCTTCGTCCAACTCCTTCCAGTTCCTGACCTCGCACTCAATCTTCAGGTCCTTGCCTTTCTCTTTGCAGTACTGCTTTGCACGCGAGATAGCGTTGTGGACACCGCCGCAGAAGTCGATGTGATTGTCTTTGAGGAGAATCATGTCGAAGAGTCCGATGCGGTGGTTCATGCCGCCGCCAATCTTCACGGCCTCTTTCTCGAGCATTCGCATACCGGGCGTCGTCTTGCGGGTATCAAGGACGCGCGTCTTTGTGCCTGCGTCGATGAGGGCTTGCTGATACTTGTGCGTCATTGTGGCGATACCGCTCATACGCTGCAAGATGTTGAGCATCAGGCGCTCCGTCTGCAGGAGGCTTTGCACTTTACCCTTGACGCTCATCACGATGTCGCCAGGTTTGACGTGCGCTCCATCCTGGATGTATGCCTCGACTACCATTTCGGGGTCGAAGCGGTGGAACACCTGTTTGGCTATCTCCAGTCCTGCGAAGATGCCTTCCTCCTTGATGAGAAGTTTGCTTTCGCCCATCTCGGTTGGAGGGATGCAGCAAAGCGTTGTGTGGTCGCCGTCGCCGATGTCTTCGGCAAAGGACAGGTCAATCAGCCTGTCGTTGAGTTCATCTACTGATAACATCTTGTATAATTCAAAAATATTAAATTCAAAATTCAAAATTGTTAAGTTCAAAATTCACTATTAAGATAAGGCGGTAGCAAATTCCTCATTCTTCATTCTTCATT